>JAESUN010000091.1 GCA_016763045.1 Opitutaceae bacterium
CTACAAAAAAAGAAGATGTCCCTCTACTCTATTGGACCGCGGTTTCCTGGCTAGCGGCGATAGGCCTATCCATCGATGATCCATCATTGGTGGGTGATCTAGTTATTGTAGAAGCCTTAATTGATCGTGCTCTCTTTCTCGATGAGAGCTATGAGAATGGTGCGATTCACAATTTTCTCATTACTTATGAGATGATTCGGCAGGGAGGCGCAGGTGATCCGGCAGACCGGGCGCGAACTCATTTCCACAGAGCGGTCGAACTCTCTAAAGGTCAATCGGTCTCACCGTATCTTTCACTGGCTGAAGCGGTCGCTGTCCCCGAAAACGATCTGGAAGAATTTAAGAATCTTCTGAATAAAGCACTCGCAATCAACCCGGATGAAGCACCGGAATGGCGATTAACAAACCTCGTCTATCAAAAACGAGCGCGTTGGTTGCTCGAGCGAACAGATTTGCTCTTCATCTATTAATACCTGTAAGGATTCGTTTTTAGGGTTGCCATGACGGAGACATTTATTCCCTTCATTTACTTACTTTAGTGTTATGAAGCTTCTTACGAAATTAACCTTACTATTACTGCTTGTTGCCTGCTTACCTGATTTCGCAGCAGCTAAGCAGAGGATCAAACTCACGACCCTCGCACCAAAAGGCTCCTCTTTCCATAAATCACTGCAGCGGATGTCGAGTGACTGGCGGAAGATTTCTGGAGGACAAATCAATATCATCATCTATCCGGGCGGTATCCAGGGTGGAGAATCTGCCATGGTCGAACGCATGGCCATCAATCAAACACATGCAGGGCTTCTATCAGGCACGGGGCTTGCAGAAATCGAACCTTCCGTAAAAGGCCTACAGATCATGCCGATGATGTTTAATGATCTGGAAGAATATGATTATGTCTCGGAAAAGATAGAGCCGAAGCTTGAGCGCATGATAAGAGCGAAAGGGTTTATTGTGCTCTTCTGGACAGATGTTGGCTTTGTTCGTTTTTTTGCGAAAGAACCTGTTCTTACACCCGATGATTTAAAGAAGCTAAAGCTCTTCACTTGGTCCGGAGACCCAAAACAAGCTTCCGTCATGAAATCGGCGGGTTTTAACATCGTCCCACTGGAAACGGCAGATATTTTGACCAGTTTGCAGACAGGATTGATTGAAGCCGTGCCGATGCCTCCGTTTTACGCTCTTTCAGGACAGGTCTTTGGGCCCGCTCCACATATGCTCGACTTAAATTGGGCTCCTCTTATCGGAGCAGCAGTCATCACGGAGAAAAGTTGGAACCGAATCCCCGATGAATTCAAAGACGCTTTTCTTGAATCCGCAAAAAAAACAGGTATTGCCATCAAAGCCGCAGGCCGCAGAGAAAGCTATCTGGCGATAAAGACGATGCATGAAAAGTGGAACCTACAGGTGCACCCTGTTGATCAAAAAATAGTCGAAGAATGGCGAAACATGTGTCGTCAAATTTATCCAGATCTTCGAGGGAAAATTATTCCAGAGGATATTTTTGATGAAGTAGAATCTCTCGTAAAAGAATACAGAGCTTTACCTTAAAAAAAATCTCTTATGAGCAGCCATCACCTTGACGTAGAAAACAAAAAAAATCCCTCTCTTTTATCTAGAGGGATTTTTTTCTCAGAAAATCTTCTAACGTCGCTTGCACTTCTGGCCATGATGCTGCTTCCGGTGGCGGAAATTTTTCTGCGGAAGCTTTTCAATACAGGTATCTCCGGTGTAACGGTTATCGTACAACACTTGGTTCTTCTTGTAGGAATGGCCGGAGGACTCTTAGCTGCTAGAGATCAACGGTTGCTCTCCCTTTCGACTCTAGGCGATTTTCTCAATAAGCGATGGGCTGGTTACGCAAAAATAGGGGCCAATTCTTTTGCCACCGCGATCACAGTTTTCCTCTGTGTGGGTAGTTTTCTATTTGCCCAGAGTTCTCACCGATTTGGAAAAATCCTCATCTTTGATATTCCCACCTGGACAGTGCAGGCAATTCTTCCCATCGCATTTGCGATCATCGCACTTCGACTATGGTGGAAGAGTGCCGAAAACTGGAAAGGGAGAATAGCAACCCTCATCCTATCGAGTGGTGCCATTCTTTTGGCCATCTTTCCTCCAGTCTCTCCTGAAACGCTAGTTATTCCTTTTTTAGTGTGCTTGGGAATCGCCGCTTTCCTCGGAGCTCCTATTTTCACTTTATTGGGAGGAGCCGCCCTTATTCTTTTTTGGGGTGAGGAAAGTCCTATCGCTTCTGTCGCCTTGGATCATTACCAGATGGTCGTAAACCCGTCTCTGGCAACCATTCCCCTCTTCACTCTAGCAGGTTACTTCCTCGCTGAAGGAGGTGCGTCAAAGAGATTGATAAAGGTTTTTCTTTTACTGGTTGGGCAGATCCGCGGAGGGCCAGTGATCGTAACAACCTTGGTTTGTGCCTTTTTCACTTCTTTTACCGGAGCGTCAGGTGTCACCATTCTCGCATTAGGAGGCTTGCTTTTACCGGTCTTAGTCGCAGCCAATTTTTCCGAACGTAACGCAATCGGACTACTGACTGGAGCGGGCTCATTGGGGGTGCTCTTTCCACCCTGTCTTCCTCTCATTCTCTATGCTGTCATTGCCACGAATTCTGGGGCACACGTGGAGATAAAAGATATCTTTCTCGGAGGTCTTCTACCTGGAACTCTTTTACTTGGTCTGACCGTATGGTGGGGTGTGACCCGAGTAAAGCCGGGCAAGGGAGCCGCCAAGGAACCTTTTAACGCTAAAGAAGCCTTTAGAGCCATAATGGAAGCCAAATGGGAGCTTTTGTTACCAGTCGTAGCCCTCGTATCGCTTTTCGGAGGTTTCGCTACTCCTGTCGAAGCAGCAGCTCTAACGGCTTTATACGCTCTCTGTATCGAAGTCTTTATCTACCGGGATCTTCATTTATTACGGGATGTCCCAAGAGTAATGGCAGAATGCGGTTTGTTGGTTGGAGGCGTTCTGCTTATCCTGGGAGTTGCGATGGGCTTCACTAATTACCTGATTGATATGCAGGTCCCAGATATGGCAGTTGATTGGGCGACGAGCACTATTTCATCTAAATGGACCTTTCTACTGCTGCTAAATATTTTTCTCTTATTGGTGGGCTGTTTGATGGATATTTTTTCAGCCATCATTGTTGTGGTGCCACTCTTAATTCCGATTGGTCTGGCATTCGGCATAGACCCTGTTCATTTGGGCATTATCTTTTTGGCAAATCTGCAACTCGGCTATCTAACGCCTCCCGTTGGGATGAATCTATTTTTGGCCTCTTATCGTTTTGGCAAACCGTTACCGGAAGTTATTAGAGCGTCCTTTCCCCTTTTATTGGTTTTTCTGGTAAGCGTCCTCCTTATTACTTACCTCCCCTTTTTGACGACCTGGCTTCCCGGTCTTTTTAAGTAAGCAGAAATCGATACTTTTTCTGCGACCAGATGGGGCCTGCATAATTCACACCGATGCGCGGGGTGTTTTGGATGCTCTTTGAAGCAATCGCGGTTCCCCTATCCTCTAAGTGCAAGCCAACAAGCGGAGAGGCTTTTTTCCCATTAAAACGGCGATTGATATCCAGTGCTTTCGTTAAACGACCAGGGCCCGAAACACCTTCCAGCCCGCGAATAAGGAGTGCTGCCGGATAATCTTCGGGACCCGTGACCAAATTGAGCATCTCGTGAATCCCGTAGATAAGATAAACATACCAAATACCTCCCTGGGAAAAGAGGGTTTCAGTTCGCTTCGTCCTACCATGACTCGCATGACAAGCTAGATCCGTGGGGCCATCATATGCCTCCACTTCGGTGATCATGTAAGAACTACCCTTTTTCAGAACGAGATACTTACCCAACAAAGATCGGGCCAACGATACGGTATCCGCACTTTTAAAATGCTCTGGAGTGAGGATAAGTGACTGCTGTTGCGATCTCATGTGAAAAGTATATAGCTCAAAACATAAAATAATTTGCGACAGAGGCGAAATCATTTTTTCTTTATCCCATGCCGACGATCTTGACCTTTACCGCCAATTTATTGGCAGAGACCACCTATACCTTCAACTCATGGGAAGAAGGAAAAACCCAACGGGCTACGGAAGAGTTTTTTCAGGTAGGGGGAAAGGGGATCAATGTCAGTAAAATGCTCAAACGTCTGGACAGCGAAACCAGAGCTCTCTGTTTTCTGGGTGGTGAAACGGGAAAGAGGTGCGATGCATGGCTCAAAGAACGAAAATTTCCTTTTGAACCGTTTCAGACAGAAGGAGAAACCCGTAGCGGTGCCGTCGTTCGAGCTAACGGTAAAGCAGAAACAACCTACCTCGGCTTGGATAGCCAGGTTTGCACAGAAAGCATCCAGGCCTGTGTGGATTACCTCGATACTCAAGGCGCTGACACCGTATTAGCTATCTGTGGAGTTATTCAAAACTGGGATACTTCAGCGTGGAATTCTTTTC
>JAESUN010000092.1 GCA_016763045.1 Opitutaceae bacterium
CGCAGGTAATGGGTAGATTTGTCCGACGAGGGAGTGGGCGGAGAATTCGTTTTGTCCGTCGTATGCGTTGGAATCGTTTTTCGCGATGCCTGTGTTCGTCGAGAGTCATTGCTGATTTGTTGAGAATCTCGATTCATTGGAGGGGATCCGTTTCATGCTCCGAGACAAGCCGTAAGAGTTTTCAATCGACGTTAGCCGAACTCTCCTTAGAGGCTTTCTTCAAATAACAGGAGAACTATTGAGCCTGAAAGTGCTTCGAGATAGAGGCTGCTAAGTTAGTCCCTGCCTTTGAGAGAGCTTCTGGTAATAGTTGTCCCTCTGGGGTTATTTCATGAATGGGACAGGACATTGCCAAGGACTTGTCGATGGAGCCTGCAAAAATAACCGTTTTTTTACCAAGTCCCAGAGATTGTTTGACCAGCGTGCCTGGTCCTTTGCCTGCAAGAGAGCTTTCATCAAAGCGACCTTCCCCTGTTATAACGAGTTCTGCCGCCGCCATTTTTTCATTAAGTTGAAGCCAAGAGGAAACGAGATCGATTCCCGAGATAAGTCTGACCTTGGCTGCGACAAGAAGGCCAAAGGCGATCCCACCAGCTGCCCCAGCTCCAGGTGTTTCTGCTATTTGGATGGATTGCTGGCAGAGGTGACAGAGTAGGGCTGCCATCTTATGGCTCAGTCTTTCCATTTGAGGAATGTCTTGAACAGAAAGTCCTTTTTGTGGCCCATAGATTGATGCCGCTCCGTTGGGCCCGAATAAGGGGTTGGAAACGTCACAAGCAATGAAGAGAGGAGGCATTGACTGGGGAGTTTGGCCTTCGATTTTTTCGATCTCCTTCCATCTAGAGGGAAAGGGCGGGTGAGCTTTTGAGCCGTCGTTCTGGAGGAAATCAAAACCAAGTGCGGAAAGGGCTCCGAGCCCCAGGTCATTGGTTGCACTACCACCAACTCCGAGGATGATGGCCTGAGCTCCTCTTTCGATGGCTATACGGATTAACTGTCCTGTTCCGTAGCTGGTGGTCTCCCATGGATTCCGCCGTTCTGGGGGAAGAAGACTTAATCCACTGGTGGTCGCCATTTCGATGAGAGCGATTTTTTGGACTGTAGGAGAAAGATCTAAATGCGCGAGGGCTTCGGATGGAATTTGGATTGTCTCAACCATCCCGATGGGAGCATGGAGTTTTTCCATACATGGGCCTGAGGATTGGACCTCTATTGAGCTTCCATTGAGGCTTTCAGTCAGAACTTGGCAAAACCCGTCTCCTCCATCCGAGAGAGGAGCCATCTCGATCTCATAAGATGGATGGCTTTGGGAGATAACACGTGCGGCGATTTGGCAGGCTTCGGCAGCTGTCAAAGAATCTTTGAATTTATCAAAGGCGATGAGTACGCGCATGGATGTTGGGAGAGGTTGTGCTTAGCCGCGCTACATTAGGTGGTCGCAGAGGGAGTTTCTTCAGGATTGAGGTGCTCATGGGAGCGGATATGCTCTTCACAGTAGCAACAAGCTCCTTTACAGGTGGAGCAATAACGGAAATCCATATCGGGGTGGGAGAGATCTGTCTTACCGCAACTCAGGCAGGTGTGCCGTGGTTCGGTGGCCAGCTTTTCTTTTTCTTTGGCGGCGCTTTTTTGGCGGTGTCCACTTTTTATCCGGAGAAGGATATCCGAGCTAAAAAAGAAAAAGAAATTAGCCACCGAAGCCAGGATTACAAATCGGATAGGCCATGGGCCCTTGACGAAATTTAGAAGATAGATGATCCATGTAATCAGGGCGAGCCACTTGATCTTGACAGGGATGATGAAAAAAAGTCGCAGCTCAAAAGTGGGGTTTATATAGGCAAAGGCTAAAAAGACCGAACCTGATAGAAAGAGGTTTGAGGCAGGATAGTATGGAAAAATAAAGGCCGCCAGGACAGTTGCGAGGTAACCGATAAGGAGAAAAAGGCAGTAGCGAGCCGAGCCCCAATGATCTTCCAACGCACTTCCCATGAGGTAGAATAGATACCAGGCGAAGGCGAGTAAGATTGGATAGTTTGAGGAGGGCGGGACGAAGATGAACGTGACCACTCTCCATATGTCTCCCTTCAAAACGAGAATCGGATAAAGTTCGATGTATTTCAGATTGAAGTTCCCCACGAACGAAAATCCAAAAAACATTACCTGCCCAATCACCAGGTAAAGGGTGATGTTTGGGATGGCGATCGGGCGGACTAGCTTGGCTAGTTTATCCAGAAGTGACATAATTACTGAAGTTCAGAAACGTTTAGAATGCTTTTCCGCCCTTACGTGTTCCGCAGAGGCAGACTTCGATTCCAAGTTCTCTGGCGAGAGCAGCTTTTGCATACATCGCCAGATCTGCTTCGCGGGCCGATTTTGCATAGGCTACCTGGACATGGTTTGCCTTATGGCGTCCCATCATTTGATCACGACTCACACCATAGGTGACTGCGTGCATGATAGGCCACTCTGGGTTTGATGCATTCCAGCGACGCTCCGTTTCTTTTTTGGGAAGTTTAACGACTTCCGCTCGTCCTAGATCCATCTTGAGCTTTCCTTCTTCAATGAAGATTCGGGACCAGACAATCTCGCCCGGTTTTGCGATGCCCCGAAGGGTTCCGCCTCCGAGGCGAAAATACATCGGTGGCTGCCGCAGAGAGTCACTCCCTTTGAATCCACCGATATGATGAGCGGGAGGGGCTGATCCGGAAATAAGGAAGACCCACACATATTCCTTGGTGGTACCAGATCGATCGATATCGCCCCAGCGAATGTCGTGTAAGGTGGTCTCAACAGGTTGATTCAGGCTGGAGTGAACCCGGTTGGTGAAAAGTGCATCGAGCCCGGCACATTCATCAACTTCATTGAAGTGGATGAGAGGTTGCCCTTTTTTGATAATTTTTCCCTCTGCGTTTTTGACAGGAGGGCGGTCTGAATTGTTGAGTAATCCTTCGACTAGGTCGGAGGCGGGGCAGAGGTCCTTGAGACCTTGTTGATATTGTATACCGATGGTCTCACAGCCAAATTCATCGGCGATACGTAGAGCAGCGATATACATTTTGCACTGCTTTAGTATTTGCTTTTCGGTTAAGTCGGTCTTCTCGTTTTTTCCTAAATGGAAGGTCATTCCTTTTTTTAGAAGCCAATCATAAACCGCTTGTGCTTCCTTGTTGGATACCTGGGTTATTCCGTAGTAGAGAGCCGATTGGCTGAGGCGTTCTTTGTAAACACCTGTTTGAAAGAGGAGTTCATCCGGGATGATCGCATTGAACATACCCATGCAGCCTTCATCAAAGATCCCCATGATGGATTTGCGTTTGAGCAAGTCTTTCGCGATGCGTTTGGCGATAGTATTAGCACGTGCGGGAAGCGTTGCTTTGCGTAAGGGTTTTACGTGAGGGGTCTTGTGTTTGATCGTTCCGGTTTCGAGCCAGGTCACCAGGTGTTTAAGGAAAAATGGGTCTTCGAAGTTTTCGCTCCAGAGAGTCGAATAAGGGACACCTGCTTTTGTCAGAGAGCCATTAAGGTTGAGTGTTCCGACGAGACCGGGGCGTTTCCCGGACCAGTTTGCAATTGTTAGAATAGGGGCTTTATGAGAGATGAGCCCGTGCAGAAGATGGTGACTATACTGCCAAGTTGATTCAGCGACGATCAAAGGTGTGTTAGGATCAATTTTGGAGAAAACCTCCATTCCTTCCTTTTGGCTTCCTATGAATCCATGTTTTTCGTTCTTTTTGTAAGGATGTGCACGAACCAGTTGGTAACCCATATCTTTCAACACTGTGGTGAGCTTTTTTTCCAGCTCCTCCTGCCCAGCCCAGCTGGCCTGGTTTGCGGAAAGACGAAGGTCTCCGTTAGCGATGATGAGGATCTTTTTCTTTTTTCTTTTCATGGGACTCTCTAGAATGGCGTTATCGAGTTCCATCTAGGTTACAGTCAGTAGCAAAGGCAACAATGGATCATCGATTGTTTGATTGATTTGCTGGTGATCGTGTGGGTTAGGGTCTCTGTAGAGAAGATAACGCCTTGTCACGGTCGAAGAATTACTCATAAGAGTTTCTCCATGGAAAAGAAATCTGCACTTGTGACGGGAGCATCACGTGGTATCGGGCGTGGGATTGCTCTGGAGTTGGCTAAGGCTGGTTATCAGATTGCGATTAATTATGCGAGTAATGAAGTCGCAGCAGAGGAAGCTCTTGCGTTGGTTATTGAAGCTGGAGGTTCCGGGATTCTGGTTAAAGGAGATATCTCATCGGAGTCTGATCGAGCTGCACTGCTTGCGCAAACTATAGAGGCGTTTGGACGCATTGATTTGTTGGTCAATAATGCTGGGGTTGCTCCAAAGGTAAGGGGAGATTTGTTGGATTGTCCGGAGGAGAGTTTTGACCGCTTATACGATATCAATTTGAAGGGTCCGTTTTTTCTGACGCAGGCGGTGGCGAAGCAAATGCTAAAGCAGGGTGTTGATGAGGCCGGATTTCGAGGCCGGATTGTGAACATCACATCGATCTCTGTTTATACGTCTTCGATTAATCGTGGTGATTATTGCATGGTCAAAGCTGGCCTGGCCATGATGACCAAGTTGTTTGCCGATCGTCTAGCGGATGACGGTATCAATGTTTATGAGATTCGTCCCGGTGTTATTGCGACAGATATGACTTCTGGTGTAACCGAAAAATACGATAAGATGATCTTTGAAGATGGGCTGACGCCTATTCGTCGATGGGGTCGACCAGATGATATCGGTAAGGCTGTTGCGGCTATTGGTGGCGACTTCTTCCCTTTTTCAACAGGAGAAGTCATCAATGTCGATGGAGGTTTTCATCTTCACCGTCTCTAAGGGGAACAGGTCTTATCCTAGATAAGGCCTCATTTTTTCGAGGCAGAGTTTTAATTCTGGGACAGGGTTACTGGGATTCCCTTCAAATTCCAGAATGCCAATGCCTTCAAAATTATGCTTATGAAGGGTTTTCATGAAGAGGGGGAAATCGAGGTTCCCTTCTCCAATGACGGTGTCGTGCCATTGCCCATTGGAATCGAAGGTAAAATCTTTGAAATGGACGCCGTATAAATTCTCATGGAATGTTTCGACCCATTCTTCAGGCTTTCCTTGATGTGGTCCTATTTGTAGGCACCATGCCGTATCAAGGCAGAGTCCTATTTCGGGAGAGCCTAGTTCAATCAAATGTGTCATGACTTCGAATTGGCCGCCGAAGGCATATCCTCCATGATTGTGGATCCCTATTTTCACCTCATATTTCTGGCACCAGTTGCGAACTTTTTCGATCGTTTTGGTGAAAGAATCGACGGCAAAATGAGCAGAAATATGTTTTGCCCCAGCCATGATCGCAGATTCAAACCATGCTTCCTCGGAGTCTTCCCCGGTAAACGTCTGCACCCCGATCGAAACAACTGAGATGGCATTGTCTTCGTAGGTCTTCAGGATCTTTTTCCAGCTTTTGAGATCGTTAAAGTCCGCATGAACTCCGCAGACTTCTATTTTATTTAAGCCGAGTTCGGATACCTTTGCAGCCACCTCTGCATTATCTTTAAAATCGCGGAAGCAAAAGCTTTGGACGCCAAGATCAGTAAGAGTTTTCATAGATTATGGGGTTTAGATGAGAACGTCTCTACCTGTACTACTGGACTCTGAAACGGCATCGAGAATCTTTTGAACAGCCAGAGCTTCTTCTGGTTTTACCAGCAACTCTTCACCTTCTAATAAGTGATTGATGAAGTTGTGGAAACGATCGCAATGAGGGAGTATCAAAGGTTCTTTCAACGTTTCTTTA
>JAESUN010000093.1 GCA_016763045.1 Opitutaceae bacterium
GAAACCCTGCTGATTGAAGTTCAATCAGGCAGCTATCTTGGCGAAGATGATATTGTACGTTATGAAGATGTCTATGGAAGAATATCATAAACCGACGCAAGTGAAATTTAGTAATGCGTAGAGCAATTTCCAAGGTTTTAGAGACCCCAGCGGCATCAATCACACCATCCACTCCCAATCCATCTCCCGCAAAAGCCCATTCATCCAGATCATCCACAATCGTCTTGCAACCATAAGCTTCCGCCACTTGTAAACGCTTACGATCCGCCTCGAGTCCAACCACAGCAACTTGAGCTCCCCGTAGTCTAGCAATCGCCGCACAGAGTAAACCAATGGGGCCAGGGCCTAGGACCGCAACACGGTCTCCCGGTTTGATCTCTGATCGATTGACCACAGCATTGTATGCCACACAACAAGGCTCTGTCAGAGCTGCTTTCTCAAAAGTTAAACCCTCGGGGATCCTGTGCAGGCATCTGGCTGGAACACGAACAAAACTCGTCATGGCACCATCTACTCCATAACCAAAGCCCTTGCGGGTGGGATCCAGATTATAAAGCCCCTTCCGACTCATAGGGTTATTCGGATCGATAACAGCAGCTGTCTCACTGACGACCCGGTCACCTTCTTTCCACGTTGTTACCCCTGTTCCCCTTTGCGCAATAGTCCCGCTGAATTCGTGTCCCAGGACGACTGGATAATTAACCGGCCAACTGTGCAGAGCATGCCATTGATGGAGATCACTACCACAGGCACTGACTGCGCTGACTTCGAGAAGAACATCCTGCTCACCGATTTCCGGTTTTTCAATTTCTCGAAGCTCAACAGCTCCCTTTACATTTTCAAAATTAACAACTGCGGGGTATGACATTTTTGAAGTTCAGAGGTTCAGAAAAGTAGCGTGCTTTAACCAACAATCACATCCCCGTAAGCATGCACTTTTTCACAGATCAAGCGCAGGGATGCTTCAATATTTCCATCAGCAGATTTAAACGAATCAGCATCGATCGTCAGGGGAGCTCCCAACACAACCAACGGAGCCCCATATTCAGGAGTCCGAACCGCCTGATCAATCGTCAAGCCACCGACAGCCTGCACCGGCACATGAACAGCCGCCACTACCTCACGCAGTTGATCCAGAGGATATGGCTGACGTTCACCCCTCGCTGCTATACCACGTCTTTCATCATAGCCAATATGGTGAATGATATAGCCACAGCCTAAATCTTCCAAACGCTTTGCTCCGCCGATCATATCCTGACTGGCCAAATTATCCCCCATCACTTCTACCCCAAAGTCTTTACCAGCTTTCACAACACAACGAATCGTTTCATCATGAGCCTGTGACATAACAACGACATGTGTGGCTCCCGCCTTGGCCATAATTTCGGCCTCAAGCCACCCCCCATCCATCGTTTTCAAATCAGCCACGATTGGTGTATTCGTAAACTTCTCCCTCAAAGCCCGGACACCATGCATTCCTTCCGCCAAAATAAGCGGGGTCCCCGCTTCCAACCAATCAACCCCGGCCCTCATGGCCATCTCGGCCGTCTTTAATGCTTCAGGAATCTCTATAAGATCCAACGAAATCTGGACGATTGGTTTCATACAAAAAAATGCGATGACCTCCTATTTAGAAATTACTCCTCTCGAAAGCAATAGCCATTCTTTCTTCATTTCATTCCGAAGAGATTATTTTCAGGGCATTCCTTTTTTTCATAAATTTACTTCTGCAAAATCGCATCATAAAAACCCACATCCCCTGCGACAAATTCAACGGGCGAAGCCTTCACATCAAATTTCTTAAGAGGAAAAGCCGGCTCTCTCAAAAACTTAATTTCGATCCCCGTCTCAGCGCAAAGTGCACACGCAGCTGCCACGTCCCATATTCTAACTTTAAAATCAATACAAACATCGATAAGACCCAATCCGGTATAGGTCAGATGTAACGCAGCACTCCCCATATTCCTCAAAGTTGATCCGTTGATTATCTCATTGATCAACGGTAACGTCTTTGCATCTACCTCCGTGTGGATCACCACTATTTTTTTCTTTCCTCCAGAGCCTTCCTTTCGGCGCTCTATTTTAGAATCTCCAGACCACACTCCTTTACCCGGGCCTCCATGAAAGAGCTCACGTCTCCCAAGATCATAGACAAAGCCATAAACAGGAAGCCCGTCCTCAAGTAAACCCAACGAGATAGAAACAAAAGGAATTCCCAGAGCAAAGTTATTGGTTCCATCAATAGGATCCAGAATCCAGGTAAACCGTTTGGTCAAATCTCTAGGCCCGGTCTTTGAATCAGTCTCCTCACTGAAAACATCATCTTCAGGAAATCCTTCAGAAATCAGAGCGATGATATTTTGAGAAATCTCCAAATCAGCGGGTGTTACACGCGTCTCATCTTCCTTCCAAAAACTCTTCGCCTTTCCAAACTGACCATGTAAAAAATCGACCTGACTGAGAACCGCTTTTCGACCCACTTCAATACGTTTATCAATTTCAGATATCACAATGATCTCTATTGAAATTCACTTTGCATCTACTGACAACGGGAATCGAGACCCATCGCCTGCTTCAATTCACAACTAATCTCTCAGCGCCCAAAGTGCTCTCACCTTGTGAATAAGGACTCTCAGCTGCTCAGGGGTAATCGCTTGCTTAGGATCATCACCGATGCCTTTTGCTGGAGAAATATGAGATTCAATACAAAGACCATCTGCGCCATACGCAATTGCTGCTAGTGAACAGGCTTCTACATACGAAGCTCTACCAACAGAATGCGATGGATCCACCACGACAGGAGCCCAGGTAACCTCCTTGAGTAAGGGTGTTATGGATTCATCAGGGTGACTTCGAAAACCCTCCATCGTAGGCATTGTCCCCCTGGGACACAGGATAACATTTGGATTCCCGAAACTAGCAATATACTCAGCTGCCGCGATAAATTCATTCAAAGGCCCCATATGCCGACTACGTTTCAGCAAAACAACTGTATCTCGACCCTCTATGGCCTGCCCTATTTTCCTCAACAAGGAGTAGTTAAGAGCATTTCGAGTACCCACCTGTAGCATTCCTCCACCGACTTCCAAAACTGACTTCAGATGAACCTCCTCCATGACTTCAGTGTTCACCGGCAAGCCTGTCCGACGAGAGGCTTCCAGGAGAATATCCAATGACTTAGCATCCCCCTGAAAACTATAGGGATTTGTTCGAGGTTTCCAAACTCCTCCTCGCAGAACATGAGCACCTGCTTCTTTGACCGCTTCAGCCGTCTCATAAAAAAGATTTGGATTCTGAGGATCAATGGTACATTGACCTGCAATAATCAGAGGTTCGCTCCCAATTTCGACACCTCCAATTGTTATTTTGTGACTGGCTAAATCCGAGCGAATATCCATCAACTTATGAGGAGACTGGATAGTATCGACTTTACTGATGTAGGGTAGCCCTTCAATGCGCTTGATCATCAGGTCGTGACGCTCATCCCCCAAAATAGCATAGATGGTTTTCACCGCACCCACGATCACCTGAATCTGACAATCAAACTCCTCTACAATCACAGTGACTTCGTTCAATTGCTCCGAAGTCAGCTTATTTTCTTTGGGTAAGATCATAACATCCTTTTTTGAA
>JAESUN010000094.1 GCA_016763045.1 Opitutaceae bacterium
CCTTACCCTTTTCGATGGTCTCTCCATCCGCAACCGGAAGAACCGAGCCAACAATGATATTATAGGATTCCAGTTCCCGCTCATTGTCATCCACTATCTGGGCAGAGCCTGTTTTATTAAGAACAATATTTACGCCCTCAACAGTGGCTACCATTCTCAATCCGCGATAACGAACCTTACCAGTATTACGCACCCGAATTTCAGGAGTCTTAAAGATCTGACTCGCAACACCTCCGATATGGAACGTCCGCATCGTTAGCTGTGTCCCAGGCTCTCCAATCGACTGTGCTGCAATGATTCCTACAGAATCCCCTACTTGAGCTACTTTACTCGATGCAGGATTGATTCCGTATGATTTTGCATCGATTCCACCCTCAGAAGTAGAAGTCAATGGAGACATCACTTTGATGCGCTCAATACCGCACTCATCTATCTTGCGTCCAATTTCTTCAGTAACCATTTCCCCAGAGCCAATGATCAGCTCTGACGGATTCAACGGATTAAAGACATCATCACTCGTATAACGGCCAACAATACGTTCGGCCAAACCTACGATTTGATCATCTCCTTCAAAAATAGCTTTTTTCCAGATACCTCCGCGGGTTCCACAATCATCCTCAACGACAACAGCATCCATAGCCACATCGCACAATTTACGAGTGAGATAACCAGCATCAGCTGTCTTCAGAGCCGTATCAGCTAGCCCTTTACGAGCACCGTGAGTCGAAATAAAGTATTCCAAAACGGTAAGACCTTCACGGAAGGACGATAAAATAGGACGTTCGATAATCTCTCCAGAAGGCTTAGCCATAAGACCACGCGTTCCACAAAGCTGACGAATCTGAGGAGGACTTCCACGAGCACCTGAGTCCATCATAAGGAACACCGGATTAATTCCAGGCTTCCCGTCATTGCTCTCAAGTTTTCCAAACACAGCCTTCGCTATTTGATCAGTAGCGTTGGTCCAGATATCAATAATCTTATTATATCGCTCACCAGTGGTGATGATTCCCTTATTGTACTGGCCTTCAACCTCAGTCACTCGCTTACGAGATGCTGCAATAATTTCGGGCTTTGTATCAGGAATGATCATATCATCGATCCCAATCGAAATACCTGCACGAGTCGCGACCTTAAACCCAAGTTCCTTCAGTGCATCCAGAGAAACAACCGTTCTCTTCTCACCCGAAGTCTTATAGGTCTGCAGGATAATATCGCCTAATTTCCCTTTTGGTACCGTAAACTGGACAAATCCGATCTCATCTGGCCAAACCTCATTGAACATAACCCGACCAACAGTAGTCCGAAGGATCTTGCTCTTTTCATTTCCGAACGCGGTTTCCTTCCCGTAATCAGGATTCGGGAGACGCACCCAATCATGGAGCGAAACAGTTCCATCCAGTTCAGCAAATAAAACTTCCTGAGGGGAAGAGAACAGCGGAACACGTTCTCCTTCGGCAGGTTCTGCCTTTGGAGTAATCGTCAGATAATAGGTTCCGAGAACGATATCCTGCGATGGAGTTAAAATAGGAGCTCCACTTGATGGGGAAAAGATATTACCCGTAGCCATCTTCAAAAGTTTACATTCCATGATAGCCTCAAGCGTAAGAGGCACATGAACCGCCATCTGGTCACCATCGAAATCCGCATTGTATGCAGAACAAACCAGAGGATGAATACGAATTGCGTCACCTTCGATCAAGACAGGGTCAAAGGCCTGAATCGAAAGTCTATGTAGCGTCGGCGCACGATTAAGAAGGACAGGATGCCCTTTCGTCACCTCTTCTAGAATATCCCATACTTCAGGTGAACGCTTTTCGATCATCTTACGGGCACCACGAACTGTATGAACAAATCCGAGTTCCTTTAATCGACGAATGATAAATGGCTCGAACAAGATCAATGCCATTTTCTTAGGCAAACCACACTGGTTCAGCTTAAGCTCAGGGCCAACAACAATGACCGAACGACCAGAATAATCGACTCGTTTACCCAGCAAGTTTTGTCTAAAGCGTCCCTGCTTCCCTTTAAGCATATCGCTTAAAGACTTGAGCGGACGATTCCCTGCACCAGAGACAGGGCGACCATGGCGACCATTATCAAAGAGAGCATCAACCGCTTCCTGCAACATCCGCTTTTCATTGTGAATGATCACATCCGGAGTCTTCAACAGAAGAAGGTTCTTCAGACGATTATTACGGTTAATAACCCGACGATACAGGTCATTCAAATCCGATGTTGCAAAACGACCGCCTTCAAGAGGAACCAATGGCCGGAGATCTGGAGGAATAACAGGAAGAACTTCCAAGACCATCCACTCAGGACGAGACTTCGACTTAATGAAGCCCAAAATAACCTTCAACCGCTTGGAGAGCTTTTTCTTTATCTGCTTGGAACGTGTGCTACGCATCACTTCCTGCAACTCGAGGACAGTTATATCCAGATCCATCCGTGTTAACACGTCCCTGAGAGCCTCAGCCCCCATTCTCGCGACAAAAGAATCATCTCCGTATTCATCCATTGCCTGGTTATACTCAGATTCCGTCAGAAGCTGCTTCTCCTCAAGAGGAGTTTTGCCTGGATCAACAACGAGATAGTTTTCGTAATAAATAACGCGCTCTAGACTTCGCGCGGTCATATCGAGCAACAAGCCCAAACGTGAAGGCATACTCTTAAGGAACCAAATATGTGTAACGGGAACTGCCAGGTCAATGTGCCCCATACGCTCACGACGAACGCGAGAGACCGTTACCTCTACACCACATCGATCACAGATAACGCCCTTATACTTGATCCGCTTATACTTTCCACAAGCGCACTCGTAATCCCGAACAGGGCCGTAGATGCGCTGGCAAAACAAACCACCGGGCTCAGGTTTAAACGTCCTGTAGTTTATCGTTTCGGGATTCTTGACTTCACCACAGGACCAAGAACGAATCTTGTCCGGAGAGGCCACTGAAATGGTTACGCAATCAAATTTATCCTCTTTTTCAAGGCCGAGTGTCTGCCG
>JAESUN010000095.1 GCA_016763045.1 Opitutaceae bacterium
AATTTTCTCCTTCATGAGAATTCCGTCCATAAGAAATTCCCTTATGAATTTAATATTCCCCTCAAAAACCTGGGTGTAATACTGGTCACCAGCCCCCTTTGATTCCCGGTTTATGATCTCAGTAATGACATTATTTTTAAACGCCAGTCGTGCCAGTCCCCGGTCCCTGCCGCCCGTTGTCAGCGTATATGTGGGAATCTGCAGGCAAAGCTCAATCAGAGGCTGGGAGAACAAGGGGTTTACCGGCTCTAATTGGCTACGGGGGCTCAATGAGGGTTCGTAATAAAGAGGAGAGACTGTTGCCAGCATGAGATGCAGGAGCTTACCGGGCGGGATGCTTTTTGCCTCTTTCACCCAGGGATGTAAAATATCATCATCATTCACGGATCGTAATATTTCCAAATTCAGAAGCGCGTTATACTCAGGAAAAAAGTCAGTGAGCGGATGCCAAGACCGTTTCGAAGTACTATGCCTTAGGACTTTATATAATATTGCCCAGATGGACTTTTGTTCCAGGCGAGCTGCTTCCATTGCCACTCTGAAAAGCCCGGATTGAAGTCCGTAATCCTCTCTGTAATCCAAAACCCCCATATATGTGCGCATCAACAAGGAAACCCAGCGCATCTCCCTGGGCATGAAACAACTCATGGCCGATCCATGGGAAGGCGTTGCCGCCAAATACCCAGTGGGTGCGACATTTGAAGGCCGCGTAACCAATATCGCCGAATACGGTGCCTTTGTTGAACTGGAATCCGGTGTTGAAGGCCTGGTGCATGTCTCCGAGATGAGCTGGACCAAGAAGAACGTCCACCCGGGCAAAATCCTGTCGACCTCCCAACAGGTCGAGATCATGATCCTCGACGTGGATGCCGACAAACGTCGCATCTCTCTCGGTGTGAAGCAGACCCAGCGCAATCCTTGGGAAATCTTTGCCGAATCCAACCCATCTGGCACCAGCATCAAGGGTGAAGTCAAAAACATCACCGAATTTGGTCTGTTTGTTGGCCTGGAAGGCGATATCGACGGCATGGTTCACCTGTCCGACATTTCTTGGGACCGTGCTGGCGACGAAGCCATCAACGATTTCAAGAAGGGCGACATGGTGGACGCGAAAGTCCTCGATGTTGATATCGAGAAGGAACGCGTATCTCTCGGCATCAAGCAGCTGGCCGGCGATCCAATGGAATCAACCGGAGCAAACCGCGGCGACACAGTCACCTGTACGGTTACTGAAGTTACTTCGGGTGGCCTGGAAGTCACATTTGGCGACGACAAAGCTGTCAAATGCTTCATCCGCAAATCGGATCTGTCCGTGATCGGGCCGAGCAGCGCCCAGAACGTTTTGCCGTCGGTGAGAAGGTTGATGCCCGCATCACCAATATCGACAAGGCAACACGTCGTATTTCCGTGTCCATCAAGGCACTGGAAATTGCCGACGAACGCGAAGCCGTTGAACAGTATGGCTCCTCCGATGCCGGCGCATCACTGGGCGATATCCTCGGTGCTGCGATGCAGAAAAACGAAGGTGACACTGACGAGGACTAGTCCTCACCGTCCACTTCAAAAGCATGTTGAGACGGCTGGGGCACATGCCCCGGCCGTCTTTTCTTGCGGGTGATAATCTTGTCTTTCGGGGAGGAGTATTTCGATACAAATGGCGCGATTTGACATTTCAAATCACCGGCGCTGGAAATGTTTTTCTTTTAATTACTCTAGTGTCTGTTGTTTAAGTTGGTTTTTTGCTTTTATATACTCGGACGTAACGGGTATCAGTCTGCAATTATCGCTTTCATGCACGGAGACTTGGCATGATCAAATCCGAACTGATCGACAAATTGGCTGAGGCCAACCCTCACCTGTATCACCGCGACGTCGAGCGGGTCGTCAACGCGATCCTCGATGGCATCACCGATGCACTGGCACGCGGTGAACGGGTAGAGCTTCGCGGTTTTGGAGCTTTTTCGGTTCGGCATCGCCCGGCCCGCACCGGTCGCAATCCGCGCACAGGTGAAAGCGTGGCCGTCAAGGAGAAGCACGTTCCCTTCTTCAAGACCGGCAAGGAATTGCGGGAACGCGTCGACGCGTCACGCGAAGACGCTTGAGGATATCTGGTGACGCGCCGATGAAACGAGGCTTCACCAGCTTTTAACGTCTTGAGGGTGAAAATAGCAGCTCATGCTAGCCCTGTCCGCAATCCCCCAAGGTCTTCCCAATGCGTCTTCTTACGCGATTGATGCACCGGCACGACCTTCTGAGGGCAGCCGCGGGCGTGGCATCGACGTGGACGACGCCAAGTCTCGCTTTGATAAATCCCAGATAGCGAACGTTATCGCCAGCAGCTCCGGCGCACCAAAACCTGCAACAGACAATCCGGCGCATACCGCTGAGCCTTCCGAGAAAGTTGGGCATGCAGGCCAGAAAAGCGCCGAACCCAAGGATACAGTCCAGCTATCCGATGAAGCTCAGGCCGCCGTCGACAAGCTGAGTGCCCGGGACCGTGAAGTGCACGCCCACGAGGCGGCCCACCAGACCGCCGGCGGACAATACGCAGGCAGTGCGTCCTATTCCTACCAAACCGGCCCTGACGGCAAGCAATACGCCGTTGGCGGCGAGGTTTCCATTGATGCCAGTCCGATATCGGGTGATCCAGCCGCAACCATTGCCAAGATGCGTCAGATTCGCGGCGCGGCATTGGCACCGGCGCAACCGTCGGGCCAGGACCGAGCCGTGGCGGCGGCTGCCGCTGCCATGTCGGCTCAGGCACAGGCCGAGCTTGCCGCGCAAAAGGCTGAGGAGCTTAACCCCTCGGAGCCTGAAAAGGAATCAGGGGAGAAGGTGGAGCCCGGTGATGGAAGCAAGCCAGCAGATGGCGTTTCCAAAATTGGCACGCCGGAAGGGCAATTGGCAGGTGAATCTTCCAACACCACCAGGGGAGCGCCCCGAGCACCAGACGACGAAAACAGCCAGACCAGGTTCGGCGGCCGTAATATCGGCGGGGATTCATTCGTCCCGACCCAATTCAGTCGAGGTGGTGGGGACAAGGACGATCCAGCCATCGATCATGAAGATCGCCCCGCCGGATCGCAGAACCAGATCCTGGGCGAAATTCACCCGGGATCCAGCTCATCCGGTCATGCTGCATCGGCCGGGGCCAACGCTTCTGGCATTCCGGACCTCACCGCCTATGCGACGAACGCCTATCGGCATCAGGCCACGTCGACATTCTCACGATCTGGCTGATCAAGCCTTGCGATTATAGTCGGCGTGATCGCTTGAGCCGCTAAGCCAGCGACTGATCCATCCCAACCATTCACCGTTTTGCTTCCACTCGAACTGTTTGGCTGTCAGGGCGCGAGTGGGCTGTTGTTCGTACATCAATTCAAAGAGTTTCATGTCGGTCTCCGTCATAAGCTGATGCTTGATATAGGCGCCAACAAATGGCATTGACCAACTCATTGTCGATGGTCTGTCATAAGGTGTGTTTATGGATACAGTTCCCAGAATGCCGCCCGTCCAGGCCATCCGTGTATTTGAAGTCGCGGCCCGACTTGGTAATTTCACGCGTACGGGTGAAGCGCTTGGCATGACCCAGGCCGCCGTGAGCTATCAGATCAAGATACTGGAAGACCGGCTTGGATTTTCCTTATTTGAGCGCAAGGCGCGACATGTCGAGCTAACGGCACGCGGCGCGCAGCTTGCCAAAGGCTCCAGTGAGGCGTTCCGATTGCTGGAGCGTACATTCCGGGAGGTGAGCGAAGATCGCGCCAGTGTGCTGACCATAGCCGCTCCACCCACATTCTGCTCAAACTGGCTGGTCCCGCGGCTGGGAAGCTTTCAGATGGCCAATCCAGACCTCGCCGTGCGTATCGATACGCGCGACGAAATTATGGATATCCAGGCCGGCGAAGCCGATGTCGGTTTGCGTATTGGTACCGGCAAGTGGTCGGGGCTGGAGGCGCGCTTCCTGTTCGGCAACCCGCTTTGTGTGCTTGTGAGCCCGCGTGCGGTGGAGCGGTTTGGGCCGTTCAAGACACCGGAAGATTTGTTACGGCTGCGCCTGTTCGGCCCTGTCGATTGGTGGCGGCGCTGGTTTGGCGATCAGGGCATTTCCGCCTCCCAATTGCCCGAGCGCACAGCCCTCGAACTGGAAACCCAGGCCATGGAGGTCGCTGCCGCCATCTCGTCGGGCGACGCTGCCACGATTGTTTCCCCCATCTATTTCGCCGAGCAATTGACCGCAGGCAGCCTGCTCCAGCCGTTCGAGGCGAGTATCGAAAATGAGGGCACTCATTGGCTTGTGTTTGACAAGAACCGCGCCCGGGAACCGAAAATCAAGGCCTTCATCGAGTGGATGCTGTTTCAGCCGATGGCGTTCTGTCTTGCGCAGAGCGGGCCGGGTATCGCCAAAAGCGGTGACGCTGTATCGGACACGCTATGACACAGATGAAGTTTTGCGGCCTCAAGACGGGCAATGATGTGCGGACGGCGATAGATGTCGGCGCGACGTGGACGGGATTTGTGATCTTTCCGCCCAGTCCGCGGCACATTTCGCCTTCATTGGCAGGGGAATTGGCGCACCTGGCGGGCTCAACCGAGACGGTAGCGGTGATGGTGGACCCCGATAATGCGCTGCTGGAGCGTGTGCGTGACGGCATGGCACCGGACTGGATTCAATTGCATGGCTCGGAGGATGCCGAGCGGATCGTGCAGATCCGGGCGTATGCAAAGCGCGGAGTCTGGAAGTCTTGTCCGGTTGCCGACGCAACCGATGTCGAGGCTGCGAAAATATTTGATGGCGTGGCCGATATGCTGGTTTTTGACGCCAAACCACCCGCCGGAGCCTCGCGTCCCGGAGGTTGGGGGGCGAGCTATGATTATTCGCTGCTGAAAAACCTGCAATTGCGTTCACGCTGGCTCTTGTCGGGCGGGCTGGATGCCGACACTGTCGCAAGCGCTGTAGCCGCGTCCGGTGCACGTGCTGTGGATGTATCATCGGGCATCGAGTCTGCACCGGGCATCAAGGACGCAGGACTAATGAAATCCTTTGCGGCGGCGCTAAAACGCTGACGCGTCATTCAAATCTGGAGAGTGCCATGAGCGATAATGCTGCCGTCGAAACACGACCGAATGCTCTCTCCGCATGGCCAGACAAGAATGGCCGCTTTGGTGATTACGGCGGTCGTTTCGTTGCCGAAACATTGATGCCGAATATCCTCGCACTCGAAGCGGCCTACGAAAAAGCCAAGGTGGACCCGGCCTTCATCGATCAGATGGACGAATTCCTGCGCGATTATGTCGGCCGGCCCAGCGCGGTTTATTTCGCCGAGCGGCTGACGGAAGAATTTGGCGGCGCAAAGGTCTGGTTCAAACGTGATGAGCTCAATCATACCGGCTCTCACAAGATCAATAATTGCCTCGGCCAGATTCTGCTGGCCCGGCGCATGGGCAAGACCCGCGTCATTGCCGAAACCGGCGCCGGCCAGCATGGCGTGGCGACGGCGACGGTTTGCGCGCTTTTCGGCCTTCCCTGCGTCGTCTACATGGGCGAA
>JAESUN010000096.1 GCA_016763045.1 Opitutaceae bacterium
AAAAAAAGGTCTTCAAGGATACCCTAGAAAGAAATGGAATTCAGTGCATTCACTTACTCTTAAGAGCCGCTTCGTCCCAAGAGACAAGCTTCAGTCCATCTACCTCCAATTTTCATCCGCCCTCTCATCACAATGAGTTAAGGCAACCAGGGAAATTGTTTAAAATCGGGCTCTCGTTTCTCTAGAAAAGCCTGTTTTCCTTCATTACCTTCCTCACTCATATAGTAGAGCATGGTTGCATTTCCCGCCAGTTCTTGGATTCCTGCCTGCCCATCGCAATCCGCATTAAAGGCAGACTTCAGACACCTGATCGCAATAGGACTTTTGGAAAGAACTTCCTTTGCCCATTGGATACCTTCGGCTTCCAATTCATCAATTGGAACAATCTTATTAACCAATCCCATCTCAAAAGCTTCTTGGGCTCCGTATTGACGACATAAATACCAAATTTCTCTTGCCTTCTTCTGCCCCACGATACGCGCCAGATAACTCGCTCCAAACCCACCATCAAAACTCCCAACCTTAGGTCCAGTCTGACCAAAAATCGCATTATCGGCTGCAATTGTCATATCGCATAACACATGCAAAACATGCCCTCCTCCGATCGCATAACCAGACACTAACGCAATAATCACCTTTGGCATTGAGCGAATCAAACGTTGAAGATCTAACACATTGAGACGGGGAACCCCATCCGCTCCGACATATCCGGCCTTTCCACGAATGCTCTGATCTCCACCCGAACAGAAGGCATACTTTCCATCAGTATGAGGACCTGCGCCAGTTAATAAAACAACCCCAATTGAAGGATCCTCCCGTGCATCGCAAAACGCTTCATACATTTCAAAGACTGTTTCAGGCCTAAAGGCATTGCGTTTATGAGGGCGATTGATCGTCACCTTTGCGATGCCATCCCATTTGTGATATAGGATATCTTCGTATTTTTTTACCTCTTTCCAATCTGCCTTCATGATCAATATAAATTCTCCACTTTAAACGTTACTAAACTGCTAAAGAAGCAGCCACTTTATCCAATAATTCTCGCCGTAAAACAGTATCTTTCTTTCGATTTGTCTGAATTTCCAAAACACGAATCCCCGAAGAAGGGAGATCACTAACGGCTTTTCGAAAGTGTTTCCAGTCCCGTAGAATGCGATGCGAGACACCATAGCTCTGACATAATTTTGAAAAATCAACATCCTGGGGAGTCGCAAAATATTTTTCAAACGGAGGATTAAAGCGAGACACAGGTAACATTTCAAAAATGCCTCCACCATTATTATTAATGAGAACAATGGTTAAACTACCTTTAAAAGAACGTTTCGCAAGAAAACCATTTGTGTCATGAAGCAAAGCTAGATCTCCCGTCAGCAAAACGGATGGTTTATTTCGATGCGCCAGACCTAAGGCAGTTGAAAGTATCCCGTCGATCCCATTTGCGCCACGATTGAAAAACGGCCGAACCTTTCGATTCGATTGTGACCAGAAAAACTCCATATCCCGAACAGGCATACTGTTCGAGATGAATAAGGGTGTTTCCCTTTGCAAACACTTGGACAGCTCAAAAGCAACCTTTCCTTCAAATGCAAATTCTGTAGCCCCCAATGTTCTACCAATTTTCAAACGTGCGGAACGATCAACCTGCAACCAGCTTTCCAAATAGGTCTTCTTTCTTTTCCTTTTTGTTTCAACCAGTTCTCTCAAGCACCCTACGGGCAAGTTTAGATGACGAGACTTCGTATGTAAGGGATCCAGATTATCAACTGATGGATCCGTGAAAAGAATCCGAGCATTACTCTGTCCGAGCCATTCCCGCAGTGTTTTACTGGTGGGCAATGGCCCCAAGCAAAGAATTTCATCGGGGTTTAAGGTCGCTGCCAGTGACGCATTACGTAAAATAGCTTCATAATGGACAATCGGAGCAAACCCCTTTCGTCCAATATTCCGGAGTGGATTTAATCCCTCAGCTAACACAGGCCAGCCAAGTTTGTTTGCAAGAACAGCCACGTCCTCCACATAGGATTCGGGGTCATCCGGTTCAGCGGGACCCGCAATAATAATACCACGGGATGATTTCCCAAAACCTGAAGGCAAAGAACGATGACTAAAAACCACACTGCCCTCACTTTCCTCCAGATGATCAAAAAAATCATCCACTATCTCCACAGACAAAGGCTCCTCTCTGTCCTTTTCTGAAATCGGTGAGAGAGGATCTCTAAAGGGAATATTCAGATGAACAGGCCCTCTTTTGCTAGCCATGCTTCGATCACTCGCATGCATAATTGTCTGCCTCAAATAGGCAAAAAGAGACGATTTACATTCCGGCAAAGCAAGCTCTACCTGCCAGCGCGGATACGCACCATAAAGTTTCACTTGATCGATGGTTTGCCCCGCATGGCAATTGCGCAACTCAGGGGGACGATCGGCCGTCAAAATGAGCAATGAAACACCTGCTTCACTTGCCTCAATTACAGCAGGAAAAAAATTAGCCGCAGCCGTTCCTGAAGTACAAACGAGCACCACTGGTCGTTTTTCTCTTTTTGCACATCCTAGGGCAAAAAAACCAGCCGATCTTTCGTCCAATAATGAAATCGCTTCGATGCAAGTATTTTTGGTAAACGCAAAGGTCAATGGAGCTGAACGAGCACCAGGACAAATTACCGCCGTCTTAATCCCCAAGCGAGCCAGTGTCTCGACAATAATCCAACTCCACACCTCATTTGTGTTCACAAATTTCGGAATTATTTTTCCTTTTAGAGAATGAGTATGTTTAACAGCCATCTTACAAGAGGTTCTCCAATAACGCCTTTAATTTCCAGTTTGTCTCTGCTAATTCTTTTTCAGGATCAGAACCGGCCACGATTCCATTGCCCGCAAAAGCTGTAGCCGTTGCACCATCAATTAAAGCCGAACGAATACCCACAACAAACTCTCCTTCTCCCTTTGAGTCAATCCATCCAATCGGCGCTGCGTATAGCCCGCGATCAAACGATTCCAGAGAAGGAATATGTTTACAAGCGGCTTCACGAGGTGTTCCTCCAACAGCAGGTGTTGGATGGAGTTCCTTGAGCACATCTAGAATATGAATCCCGGCATCAACCTCTCCTAATAAAGAAGTATGCAGATGCTGAATATTCGCCAATTGCAGTAAACTAGGACGTGAAGTAGACTTCACTTCCAGCCCCAGTTTGCCCAATCGTCGAATAATTGATTCCAAAACGATCTGGTGCTCTCTTAGGTCTTTCTCACTATGAAGTAAATCCCTCCCAAGACTAGCATCTTCAGAAGCAGACTTTCCTCTGGGGGCTGATCCCGCAATCGCTTTTGTTTCGAGACCTTTTTCGGAAATTTTCACCAATCGTTCTGGAGTCGCTCCGATAACTCTGCCCCATTCCATTTCCAATGGAAAAGGCATAACAATCTGAAAAGCGTTCTCTCAACTTATTTAACGCTTTCAAAGGGTGGAATATTTCGGAAGCCTTTAATTCAACGGCTCTAGCCAAAACTATCTTCTCAAAGACACCTTCCTCTATAAGAGAAAGAGCTTGTGTGACAGCCTCCACAAAGCCCTCATTTTTCCCCACGTCCGAGATCTCAATCTTTTTTCCTTCCTCCACAACAGTTTTATCTAACAGAGAAGCCGACTGAAAATAATCAAAGGCCGAAAATTTTGAATGAGCCTTCCAAACACGTTCCACCAACAATTCGATATCTGAATTTTCTTCCAAGAGAAAATTCGCAACAGCCACACAGGTATTTCCAGATCGAGAAACCTGCCAACGAGGAACAAAGAGCAAAGCAGACGGAAAAGGGAATTTCCCCTCAGGTTGATCATAAAACGAAAAACCAGCAAAAAAATGAGGCCCAGAAAAGGGTAAGGATAAATCACCTACAGAAGTTGTATTCTCCAGTACCTCTGTAACAAATCGACGAGCAGACGAAAAGCGTGAGACATCATCCCCTTCTAGCGTAAATGAAAGAACAGCTTCCGCTCCCGCTACAGCAAAGGACTCACTGGGTCTCTCACAATAGAAATGTAGTTCATCTGGTTCATAGATAGACTCTAGCACCGCCAGAGGGTCGAGATGATCCACCTCCACTGAGATACTGATCAATTCGCTCTTTCCCTTAGCCGTAACACTTTCCTGCGAATGTTCTAAAAAAACACGGAATGCTTCTTTAGAATGCTCTTCGCCTGGTGCTAGTGGTAATTTTTTCAAGTTACTCTGTTTTTGTGATCAAACACTTCCCGAAAAACAAGGAACCTTTTGTCAACCATCTCGCCTTACCAATAGAATCAACCTGAAGTTTCCGGACGTGGAAAGAGAATTGTTTTACCTGCAACTCTTCCTCCAACCAAAGTATTTGACCATTCGAGAGATTCTTTCCATGAAACAGAAGACTCTTGGCCCCCTAGGAGCCGTGGAATCTTATTCGCAATCTCAGGCATCACCGGAGCCAATAGCAAAGAGGCAAGACGCAGACTTTCAGCCATTGTCCCCAAAGTTGTTTTGAGCAAACTCTGCTCCTTTGCATCTTCAGACTTTGCCAATTTCCATGGTGCCCGTTGCTCGGCATAACGATTAATCGAACGAATGAATTGAAAAGTTTTTTCCAGGCCTTGGTGAAATTGAAAGCCCTCAAACAATCGCAAAACTTCGTCTCGGGTTTCTCCCCAAGATTTCTGTAACTCTTTTTCGGTATCCTCTTCTAATTCAATCGAAGGGACAGTCCCATCCACATAACGAGCCGTCATATTCAACGTCCTATTTAGAAGGTTACCCAAGTCATTCCCTAGATCATTATTGTAACGACTGAGAAACAACTCTGTGGAAAATTCACTATCCTGCCCAACATTCATTTCACGTGTTACAAAATAGCGAAAAGAATCCACACCGAATTGGTCGATGAGATCCAAAGGATCAATCACCTCTCCAGTGCTCTTCGACATTTTCTGCCCCGATTTCAACCACCACCCATGAACCAGCAACGCTTTGGGAAGAGGAATCCCACATGCCTTCAACATGATAGGCCAATACACCCCATGCGATGGGACCAGGATATCCTTACCGATCACATGAAAGTCTGCAGGCCAATTCTTCTCAAAATCAGCCGTTCCAAAACCAACAGCTGAGATGTAGTTCACCAGAGCGTCAAACCAGACATACGTTACGTAGTCTTTATCAAAGGGAAGCTCAATCCCCCACTCCAATCGTTCTCGGGGACGAGAAATACATAAGTCGTTAATGGGTTCCTTTAAGAACTCCTGTATTTGCTTCAACCGATAACGTGGTACGATAAAATTTTCGTTTTCCTTTAAATAACCAATTAACCAGTCCTGATATTCGCTCAGTTTGAAGAAATAGTTTTTCTCCGCTATTTCAGTTACTTCCCCATAGATTTCTGGCCATTCTCCATTAACCTTATCCTTTTCCTGGAGAAACTGCTCCGCTCTGGTGCTATAATAACCAGTGTATTCGGCTTCATAGATTTGACCATCATCATAAAGTTTTTGAAGCAAAGCGCGAACAACCGAAGTATGTCTCTCCTCTGTCGTCCGAATGAAATCATCATTCGAAATCAAAAGCTTTTCACAGAGGCCTTTAAAGGCGACGGCGGCTTCATCACATAGCTCAATGGGCTCAATCCCCCTCTGACGAGCAGATTGCTGTACCTTTTGCCCATGCTCATCTATTCCAGTCAAAAAATGCACCTGATCTCCCATCAGCCGACGAAAGCGGGCGATGACATCTGTCAAAACTTTTTCATAGGCATGCCCCAAGTGAGGAGCCCCATTGGCATAATCAATAGCAGTTGTTATATAGAAATTCTTCATTCGGATAAGCTCTAATGCAAAACCTGAGACAGTAGCTGGCAAAAGGCCGCCCGCAATCTCAAAAAAACTGATCCTCCGAATAACTCAAAGAACCTCGTCCGAGGCACTTTTCATTCAAATAAGGGAAAAAAGGAAAACCAAAGCCTCATTGATTTCATTGCAGATTCAGTGAGTGAGGAAACTTGGAGAATTGACAGAAATTCTCTTTATGAGTTTTTTCCTTCCAAAAGGAAAAGCTATCATACCTCACCTCCAAGTCAAAAATCTCTCCATCGCCTTTAATAAAGGCCGTTCTTCCTCACCTTCTCTACCGGTTGTTTCGGACGTTTCTTTTGATGTAAAGAAAGGTGAAACGCTGGACATTGTCGGCGAAAGCGGTGCAGGC
>JAESUN010000097.1 GCA_016763045.1 Opitutaceae bacterium
GATAAAAACTGAATGTCCCCACATCCCCAATCATCCCAACAGGACGCCCCTTATAGGTCGCTAGATGAGACTGTGCACAATCTTCAATTAGAAGGATATCATGCTTCTTCGCAATCGCTATCAATTCATCCATCTCAGCGGCCTGACCAAACAGGTGAACCACCACAATGGCCTTTGTCTTAGATGTTATCTGCGATTCCACAGATTTGGGATCCAAGGTAAAAGTATCTGCCTTCACATCTGCAAAAACGAGTTTGGCGCCCACATAGCGGGCTGTCCAAGCCGATGCAATAAAGGTAAAGGCGGGCACAATCACCCCATCATCAGGTCCTAGGTCAAAACCCAGAGCGGCCAGATGAAGGGCCGACGTCCCATTGTTTACGCCAACAGCTTCATCCGCTCCACAAGCGGTCGCAAAGGCTTTTTCAAATTCAAAAACATCCTGTCCGAGGCAAAAGCGATTGCCATCCAGTGTTTCGGACCAAGCAGCCAAAAACTCCTCGCGAAGCGGTTTATGAGAAAGGGAAAGATCGAGAAATGGGACTTTCATTGAAAAAAATAAACCCTGAGTCTGCACAGAGACAGCTCCAGCTCAATCAAACAAACCTTCTCTTTTATTCGAAAAAAATCAGCTATTTAGCTTCGTGATCAAGGATTCAATCAACCCATCCAGACTCGATTCCTTTGCTTCAAAATCCAGCGGCATGCCCAGCTTTTTCATCGTTTTTGAAGTGATCGGCCCAATGCTTCCCGCCAAAGGTCGTTGACTCCCCTCTTCCAGCTTCAAAGCAGAAGCTTGGCCAACAAACGACCTCACTCCTGATGAACTGGTAAAAAGGATCGCATCTGCTCCCTTTTTCTTAAAGTCCGTCGCCACAATATTTTGGGACAAGTCTGTCTTCTCCGTCGTATAGACAGGAAAGCGATCCACGATGGCCTGTGCTTCATTCAGTTTATCGATCAAAACCTTTCCACCGAGATTCCCGGTAACCACTACAACCTTGGAACTATCCATGGAGCCCGTCTCAACCAATGTTTTTGCCAATTCCTCAGCCACTGCTTTTTCCGGAACAATCTCAACATTGAAGCGATACTTGCGAATAGCCCGAGCAGTGCTTTCACCCACCGCGGCAATCCTCATAAAACCAAGGGAACGGGAATCTTCAAATTTCTCAAAGAAGGCCTCAAAAAAGTATTTTACTCCGTTTACACTGGAAAAAACCAACCACTCGTAACTCCCCAATTCTTCAAATATTTCTTCCTGTACGGCGGGATCGATCGATTTGCTGACAGAAATCATCGGTAAGGAAAGAACCTCAGCCCCTAAGGCTTCCAAGCGAGAGGCCAACTCACCAGCCCGCTCCAGATTACGCGTCACCACGACACGACGGCCTAAGAGCGGTTTCTGCTCAAACCACGAAATGGATTCTCGAAAACGCACCACTTCTCCAACCACGATAATAGCCGGAGCCGTCAAACCAGCTTCTTCGACGCGGGTCACAATTGTATCCAATGTTGCAACACACGTTTTCTGACGACCCAGCGAAGCCCACTGAACACAGGCTACTGGAGTTTCAACCGAAAGTCCGCCTTTGATCAATTCTCCAACAATAAAGGCCAGGTTCCCCATTCCCATATAGACACATAACGTACTCTTTGTCCGAGCCAGAGCTTGCCAATCCACGGGGACTGCGGTTTTGGAGGGATCCTCATGCCCCGTCACCAAAATAACCGACGAGCTCACATCACGGTGCGTCAACGGTATACCTGCATAAGCACCCGCAGCGAGGGAAGCGGAAACTCCAGGCACGATTTCATAAGGGACATTATCCTTGGCCAAAGTGCGTGCTTCTTCACCACCCCGTCCAAAGATAAAGGGATCTCCCCCCTTTTAAGCGGACAATCTGTTTTCCTTCCTTGGCCTTTTTGACCAGCATTGCTTCAATCTCCTCCTGTGGAACGGAATGAAAGCCGGCCATCTTGCCCACATACATTTTTTCACAATCTTCCCGGCACCATTCCAGCACAGCTGAATGAACCAGATAATCGTAAACCAAGACATCTGCCTGCCCGATCAGTTCTCTTCCCCGAAGCGTGATTAAACCGGGCTCACCCGGTCCCGCTCCTACCAAATATACTTTGCCCTTAGACATTGATTTTCAATTCTCCTAAAATTTTTTCCGCAATCGCATCCGAGTGGGCATCCATCTCGCCCTCTTCAATCTCAACCGTGCGGTATCCCGTTGAATCATGAAAGAGGTGAATTCGCCCCTCTCTATAATAAGCAGCAAAAGCGACATGACAACCACCGCCCATTCTCTCCAAAAAGGCTCGTTCCAATCGACCTGCTCTTGCCGTATCCTTATCAAAAAAAGAAGCAAACTTCACCCGATCTTCAACCCGACATTGGATCGCAACAGCAGCCTGCCCAACAGCAGGGACGCTCTTCTCAATCGGTAAGACCTCAAAACGGAGACCAGGGAAATTTTCAACACCCAGACGTTTCAGCCCAGCAGCCGCCAAAACGGTCGCATCGGCCTGGCCATCCGCAATCTTCTGTAACCGCGTACCCACATTCCCACGGGTTTCCATAAAAGTAGCCTGAGGAAATAAACGCTGAAGTTGCTGGCGCCGCCGTGGACTGCCCGTCGCGATGGAAGAAGGAGTTTCCACACCCTCCCTAAGAACCAAAACATCATTAGGGATCTCACGAGGGAGAAATCCTGCCAAGGTCAGACCTTCGGGATTATCCGTGGGTAAATCCTTCGAACTATGCACAGCGAAATCAGCCTCGTGGCTGAGCAATGCTTTCTCCAGTTCACCGGTAAAAAGGCCTTTGCCCCCTTTATCCTCCAATGACCATTCCAGCTGACGATCACCAGTGGTAACGACTTTCAAAGCGCGAAACTCCTGCCCTGGCATAACGGAGCTCAGATGGGTCATAACCATATTCGTTTGCGCCAGAGCCAGTGGGCTCTTGCGAGTTACAACAATAAGAGGAGGATTGGATGGATTGTTTGTCACAGTCACAAAAAGAAAAAGGGAATACAGAGATCACTCTGTATTCCCTTTGTTAAATGGTAAAGAGTATAGAAACTCAGCTGTAAGAAGCCTGAACGCCCTTAAGGTTTTTCTTGGAAACCCAAGGCATCAACCCACGCAAGCGCTTACCGGTCTTTTCGATCTCATGTTTTTCACCAGCTGCTAGGAGCTTGTTGTATTTTTTGAGGCCAGTCTTGTGCTCACGAACCCACTGCTTGGTGAAGGTTCCATCCTGAATTTCCTTCAGAATTTCCTTCATAGCTTTTTTGGTTTCTTTGGTGATGATACGTGGCCCACGAGTCACATCTCCATATTTAGCAGTCTCGGAGATAGAGAAACGCATACCTGCGATACCTGACTCATTGATCATATCAACGATGAGCTTTAGCTCATGGAGACATTCGAAGTAAGCCATTTCAGGTTGGTAACCCGCTTCAACCAACGTCTCAAATCCAGCCTGGATAAGAGCAGCGGTTCCTCCACAGAGAACTGCTTGTTCTCCGAAGAGATCGGTTTCAGTTTCTTCTTTGAAAGTTGTTTGAATAACACCTGCACGAGTTCCTCCGATACCTTTAGCCCAAGCCAAAGCTATCTTCTTCGCCTTGCGACTCTTGTTCTGGTGAATCGCGATCAAGCTAGGAACACCCTTGCCTTCTTTATATTGAGTGCGAACAACATGTCCTGGTCCCTTAGGAGCAACCATGATGACATCGATATCAGCATCAACTTCGATCAAGCCATAGTGAATTGCAAGACCATGGCTGAAGAGAATCGTCTTCCCCTTTGTCAGTTCAGGAGCGATGTCTTTCTTATAGACAGCAGCCTGCACCATATCCGGTACTGCCAGCATGATGACATCTGCCCGGCGAACAGCCTCGGAGGTTTCATAAACCTTAAATCCGTGCTTTTTGGCTACATCGGCAGACTTGCTTCCTTTGTAGAGACCAATGATGACCTTGCAGCCACTCTCTTTTAAATTAAGAGCATGGGCATGTCCTTGAGAACCATAACCGATAATGGCCAGGGTCTTATCTTTCAAAACGCTCAAATCGGCGTCTTTATCTGTATATACTTTAGCTGGCATAGAATTTTATATGAATATTGTTTGAGGCTTTCGTTTTCGAAAAACAGCTTCTAGCGACGCATGGCCAGTTTTCCTGTTCTGGCTAGCTCGAGAATACCAAACGGGCGGATCAGCTCGAGAAAAGCTTCCAGTTTTCCTCTATCACCAGTCAATTCGATGATAACGGAATCCGTTGCGACATTGACTATCTTTGAGCGAAAGATCTCACAAATCTGGATAACTTCTGCTCGTGACGTCGAATCGGCAGCGATTTTGACAATCGCCAGTTCTCTATCAACAGCCTGTTCCTTCTTAAAGTCAGAGACTTCGATCACATTGACTAATTTTCGCAGCTGCTTAGTGATCTGGTCGAGAACGGAGTCATCTCCATGCACAACAACTGTGATCCGAGAAATCTCCGAATCGTGAGTTGGGGCTACGTTGAGAGAATCGATGTTAAACCCGCGACCGCTAAACATGCCAGCGATTCGGGCCAGAACACCAAACTTATTTTCGACAAGTACGGAGATGGTATGCCTCATGGTAGCAGATCTGGTAAAAAATGGTAGACGCCGAGGGATTCGAACCCGCGACCTCCTCGGTGTAAACGAGATGCTCTAACCAACTGAGCTAGGCGTCCAAAAATGAAAGGAAAGATAAGACGTATTTAAGAATACGATTCAAGTATTAATTCGAGAAACCTCATTTTAACAGAAAAAACGACGTATTTCGCTCTTTTGCGTCTCTTCTATCGGTTAAAAGCCCAATAATTACGCTCGTGGAGAAGTTCTGCTATCTGCACCGCGTTTAAAGCAGCTCCCTTCCAGAGCTGATCACCCACGGCCCACAAGGACAAACCATTGTCAAAAGCGGTATCGATACGAATCCGACCAACCCCACATTCCACCTTACCTGAATAATCAGCCGGCATAGGGTATTTGTTCGCAAGAGGTTCATCGCATAATTCCACTCCTGGGAAAGCCGCAATCACTTCTCTAGCACGGTCAACCGATACAGGCCGTTCGAATTCAGCCTGGATCGAAACAGAATGCGCACGAAAGACAGGAACTCGCACACAGGTGCACGATACCCTCAGATCTGGAAGGCCAAGAATCTTACGGCCTTCGTTCTGCATCTTCATCTCTTCAGTCGTGTATCCAGAATCCAGAAACGAATCAACATGAGGCAGCACATTAAACACAATCTGATGCGGGTAGGTCTCTGTTTCAAACTCCGTCTTGCCCGCGACATAATCTTCGACTTGCGCTTGAAGCTCACGGATACCGCCCATACCACTGCCGGAAACAGCCTGATAGGTGGAGGCAAAAACCCGCTTGAGCCCAAATTCAGTATGCAAAGGACTTAGCCCCATCAACGCTACCGCCGTGGTGCAATTCGGATTAGCTATAATGCCTTTATGAGTGGCCGCTGCATCCGGATTTATCTCTGGAATGATAAGCGGAACATCCTCATCCATCCGAAAAGCGGAGCTATTGTCGATCACAACACAACCTCTCTTGGCCGCCTCAGGACCCAACTCACGGGAAATACTTGAACTAGCACTAAAGATAGCGACATCCAATCCCTCAAAGACTTCCGCCTTCGCTTCCTCGACGACATAGCTGTTCCCTGCGACTTCCAGGGTTTTTCCTGCTGAGCGACTAGACGCAAACAAGCGGATCTCCGAAAACGGAAACCCACGATCCACTAAAAGAGAGATCAATTCTTGACCAACCGCTCCTGTCGCACCGACGATACCTACTTTATAGCTCATTTTTTTATTTCTGAAAGAATGTTACCAGCAGATCATCATTCAAAAACGCCCTGACAAGTCAAAATAACGATGATACAAAATATTCTCAACCCCCGCCCTACCTACTGGACGCCCATCATTGCCTGAAATGAAAGACCTTTTAACAGGAAAAACGGATCATCACATCA
>JAESUN010000009.1 GCA_016763045.1 Opitutaceae bacterium
GCTCATGCGGTTAAGGTAATGGTGCGCGCACTTGGAGAACGTCTTTTCCTGACGACGGATGCAATGGCCGGGGCAGGAGCGGGCCCAGGAACCTACAAAATTTGCCACCTTGAAGTCACTGTAGGGGAAGATGGCCTCGCCAGACACCCCGAAACAAACCGACTGGCTGGCGCCACCCTCACTCCATTTGAAGCCGTTTTCAGGGCGGCCGAGATGAGTGAAAAACCCTGGTCAGAACTTTGGAAGGCCCTGTCAACCCGCCCTGCTCAATGGCTGGGTCTTAAACACCAGCTCAACCTCGATACAGCCGCCAGCTTTTGTCTTTTTCAAACAGACCCCAACCCAAGCCTATTAGAGACCTGGCATAATGGGAAAAAAGTCTTCTCGGCAACGTAGAGACGCCTAAAACTATCAGGGCTGAAGGATCAAACTTTCGGAATAAGCCAGCACTCCGCCTTTTTTCAGAACAGATGGCGTTTGGTAAACGCCCATCAATTCAATCAGCACCGCATGCTGATCCAACAAAGTCTCCGCTTTATTCTTAAAGTTATTCAAGGTCGGAAATTCTTCTATTAGTAAAAAAGCAGCGGTGTCCCCATCGTTACGAAAAAAAACATCTTTATCTCCTATCAACAGTCCAAAAGCTCTGGAAAAAGCAACCTGTTGCGAGAGATCTGAGCGTGAGAGAACAGCCGCCAAAAAAGTTTCTGTAATCGCCCTATTATCAGAGACTACCTTGAGAAGGAGAGTCGCCATGGGTTGACTCTTTTTCGACCCTGCCAAAAAGGACTCCAGCACGCTCAAGCACTGACTACAGGTGAAACTAATCACCAAGTGCGTATCCGATAAAGTCTCACGAGACAACCAAGGCAGACCCACCTCTCCCGATGAAAAAGAGACACTCACTTCGGCTTCCCTAACAGGCAGCAAAAGAGGCGCCTCTACCCCATCGTGTAATAACTGCTCTTGCAAGCGACCCCGAGCCTGATGGCCCGACCATACGATAAAACAAAAAGCAGCAATCACCCCGATAAATCCGAATAACGCTGATCGCCGACGATTATCCGATAGCATCACTGCCAAAAAACTGACCAAGGCATGTGTGCCACAAATAGGACAAAACATATTCAGCACAAAAGCCTGTATGATCAGGAAATAAACAGCCCCCAGAGCCAACAGGATTTTTGCTACCCGAGAAGGCCAACCCGGAAGAGTCAGAAGAATAGACCAAAGAACCAAGGAATATAAGCCAACAGGAAGACCCATAAATGTCCCATATGAGCTATGAATAACTCTATGACAATCTCCCGAGACACAGGGTAACGCCGCCAATTTCAGCAAGACCGTATAAACAGCCAAGAAAATCCCAATACCACAAAGCAACGACTCTTTGAGTGCAGGGAAAGAATCGTTGCCCTCTCCGATCGAGAAAAGTGATGATTTTCGAGTAGTCATTCGTTCATACCAAAAAGTCTTTTACCTGAACGCTTCTGCTCCACGCACATAAGCAGCTTCAGTTTTATCTCCTCTTTATCTCAAAACGTCAAGAGCCATAGAGTTGATCAAATATCCTGGGAAAGACCCGAAGAACCCTGTTTAAGAATATATTTTGATGAATCGCCGCTCATCTTCTTTATACCCACAAGCTTCATAAAATGAATGGGCTGCCTTCCGTTGCACACCACTTGTCACCTCTGATTTCACACACCTATTTGAGAGGAAGTATTCTTCGGCCTTCTGCACAAGAGCACGACCAATCCCTCCTCTTTTGAACTCACGACCAACAACCAAACTCGTAATTCGACCACTCGCACCGTCCTGATGAAACAAGCTAGTGATGTGGCAACTAATAACCCCAATCATCTCACTCTCGATTTCCGCCACAAAAACCTGGTCATAAGATCTCGATTCAAAGTCATGCAACTTTTGCTCAATCAGCTCCTGTGAAACGGGGTAACCAAGCTGTTTCATCAACTCGACAATCTCATCTGTATCCTCAATACGCGCAGTTCTTATATTCATACCGCTCTCTACTTTTTGGTTTCCGAATTCTGTTTTCGCCCTTTGATCAGCCCAGGAAGCTCCTCTGGCATAACCCCCTGCGCTCTCAACTCCCGTAACCCCATGGCCTTGTCTCTCTTCGCCAGGCGTTGCCCCTTTTTATCACAAACCAGCGAACAATGATAAAAATCCGGAGGGGCCTCTGCTAGCGCCCGATAAAGCAATAATTGTCGAGCCGTCGAAAGCAGCAAATCCTCACCCCTGACGACCTCCGTTATGCCCATGGCGATATCATCGACCACAACGGCTAATTCGTAGGAGGGCATTCCGTCTTTTCGCCACACTAGGAAGTCCCCAAAGTCTTTGCCCGCAACGAATGAAACCTCCCCTTTTCGACCATCATTAAAAGTGACTATCTCTCCATCCGGCACCTGGAAGCGCCAATTGATTCTTTCAACTATTTCTTGGGAATCCTTTTTTACTTTTCCATCAACCCATGGATTCGAGCCTTCTGGCCGACAAGTGCCAGGATAAATAAGTTCTCCGTCGATACTTTTATCAGCACCGGTGGTTTCACGAATCATCTTTCGAGAGCATTCACAAGGATAGACAAAACCTAGAGACATTAACTGTGCCCAAGCAGTGCAAAACGAGGCCATTCGTTCGCTTTGCACATACGACTCGCAAGGTCCTCCCACATCAGGCCCTTCTTGCCACTCAAGACCAATCCACCTAAGGTCTTCCAATGCCGCAGCGGCGTACTCCGGCTTACATCGATCCAAGTCGAGATCTTCATTCCGGTACACCAACGTTCCTCCAAAATCGCGTGCCCGATTCTGAGCCTCCAAAAATGTCGCAGCATGTCCCAAATGGAGAAAGCCAGTAGGCGTCGGGGCAATCCGTCCTCGATAGTTTTGTCTACTGGAATTGAACAATGTCATCTACGGCATCACTCTGACGGAAATACTCCATGCTCTTCAAACATGATTTTCCTCTGGAAGACGTTTTTAAAACCTTCATACTCGAAAGAGTCATTATGAAAAAATACTCCACGTCACATTGTTACTAGCCAGCCTGCTGTTCGCGGGCTGTGGTTCATCAACTGAAGAACAAGAAAAACAAACCTCCACAAAAACAACTGGTCCCGCCGGTTATGTTCAAAATCTGGCTAACGCTAAAAATAAAGCCCAAGCCACCGCCATCACTACCAGCCTGACTAAAGCGATCCAGCAATTTGAATCATTGGAGGGAGCTTTCCCAAAATCTCTCAACGACCTCGTGTCCCAAGAATACCTCTCCGTTATTCCAGAAGCACCTCTCAATATGAAAATTGAGTATGACAGTAAAACCGGGACCGTAACACTGGTTCCCCGATAGTCGACCCTGCTTCAATCTTTTAAAAACCTGAGCTTCCTAGAAGCTCAGGTTTTTTTTGGCCTAAGTAAAACTACCCAGAGGCTCAGGCTTAATCACCTAGGGGCTTCCCTCAAGTGACGTTTGGGGCCTACCCCTCTTGCGGAATTTTACACTTTTTTGATAAGATAGTTCCACAGTCAAAGATTCGACCCACACAAAACCGTAACCACAGATGAGAAACTTCACCAAAACATACCTGGCCCTCGCGAGCA
>JAESUN010000010.1 GCA_016763045.1 Opitutaceae bacterium
CGAGCCAATGCCTCGCGATCGATCTGCACGGTCAGCAATGGTAAACCAGTGACCTGCTCAAGCTTAACATCGGCCGACCCTGCGACTGACTCGACTATCTTCTCAATTTCCTTACCGGAGGCCATGAGAGTTTCGAGATCATCACCATACAGTTTGACGGCGACTTCTGATCGCACACCAGCGATCAACTCGTTAAAGCGCATCTGAATGGGTTGAAGAAACTCGTAATTGTTGCCTGGAATCTTGATGACCTCAGCTTCCATTTCTTCAAAAAGTTGCGCGCGCGTTTTCCTGGGATTTGGCCATTCATCCCGTGGTTTCAATATCAGAAACGTATCTGCAACGCTCGGCGGCATCGGATCAGTCGCTACTTCAGCCGTGCCTATCTTTGCAAAGACCTTATTAACTTCGGGGAACTCACGGAGACGTGCTTCTAGCACCTTCTGCATCTTGACTGCTTGAGTCAAACTCGTGCCAGGAATCCGCAGCGCGTGTAGCGCAATATCCCCCTCGTCCAGATTTGGAATGAATTCCTTCCCCATTCGAGAGGCGGTAAAACCAGCGAGCATCATAAGAATAACAGCGCAAAGCACCGCAACCGGACGCATAGACATAACGACGCGCAAAATCGGACGATAGAGAGCTTTTGCGCCACGAATCGCAATATTATCCTTCTCAGAAACCTTGCCTGAAACAAAAATAGCAACAGCCGCAGGCACAAACGTAACCGAAAGGACCATCGCACCAAGCAAAGCAGTCACAACAGTGAACGCCATAGGATGAAACATCTTACCTTCAATACCCGTAAGAGCAAAGATAGGAATGTAGACCACAGTGATAATAAAAACACCGAAGATCGATGGTCTTATGACTTCAGAAGTCGCTTCAGCAGCAAGGGAGAAACGTTCCGGCTTGCTCAGCAAACGACCAAGGCGGCTTTGCTCATTACCAAAGCGCCGAAGACAATTTTCGATGATGATAACCGCCCCATCAACAATCAAACCAAAGTCGAGTGCACCGAGGCTCATCAGATTACCCGAAACATTCTTGGTCACCATGCCGGTAATGGTGAAGAGCATTGCCAACGGGATCACTGCAGCCGTGATCAAAGCAGCACGGATATTACCCAACAGTAGAAAAAGAATGACGATGACCAGCAAAGCACCTTCCAACAGGTTCGTCTTTACCGTTTCAATGGTGCGATCCACCAGCGTTGTCCGATCATACACTGTCTCCGCCACAACACCCTCCGGCAAGCTACGATTCACTTCTACGAGCTTGACTGCAACTCGTTGGGAAACATCGCGAGAATTTTCTCCAATCAACATGAAGACGGTTCCAATAACGACTTCATGGCCATTTTTCGTCGCAGCACCAGTACGTAATTCAGACCCAAATTCCACTTCAGCCACGTCACCAACTCGAATTGGTTGACCTCCGCGACGAGCAACCAAAACTTGACGAATATCCTCCAAAGTTTTCACCTGCCCGGGCACACGGATGAGATATTGTTCCCCAAACCTCTCGATATAGCCTGCTCCAACATTTTTATTGTTCCGCACCAGAGCTTCCATAACATCAGTTAACGTCAATCGATAGGCAAGCATTCGGTCCGGCTTCGGCATCACCAGAAACTGCTTCACATGACCACCAATCGTGTTGGTTTCGGAGACTCCTTTGAGGTTACGTAACTGAGGCCGCACAACCCAATCCTGCAACTCCCGAAAATCAGTCGTTGTCCATGGTGAGCCATCGGGTTTCAGCGCGCCTTCCTCCGACTCGACCGTGAACATAAAGATTTCTCCAAGACCTGTTGAGATCGGCCCCATGGTAGGCTCCAATCCAGGCGGAAGCTGCGACTTCACTTCCTGGATACGCTCATTGATAAGTTGACGCGCAAAGTAGATATCTGTGCCGTCTTTAAAAGCAACCGTCACCTGCGAAAGGCCATAACGCGAAACCGAACGCGTATAGTCCAAGCGAGGAAGCCCCGCCATCGACGTCTCGATTAGATAGGTAATACGTTGCTCGGCCTCAAGTGGAGAGTACCCCGGAGCCTCAGTATTTACCTGCACCTGAACATTTGTGATGTCTGGGACAGCATCGATAGGCAGCTTTTGATAGTTAAAAACACCGAAAGCGCACATCCCCAATGTAGCAACCAGAACAAGCCAACGATGACGGATTGAAAAATGAATTATTTTTTCGTGCATGACATGTATGAATTAGATAGTTTTCCCGGCGCAAATGCGGATAGCGTGACCTCTTTGATGGTGACAATACCATCGCCTTTATGACCCGTATGGGCCGCATCTATAATCGTCTTTACGATCAGGTCTACTTGGCCCGATGCACAATTGATCAAAAGAAGAGCTTTTTTATAAAACGTGAAGTTCTCTTGCGTTGGTAGAAAAGCACCCCCAGCACCACGACCCCTACCTTGGCCATGAACATCGAGTAAGGTGACGCCGGGAAATGGAGAAAGGCCGTGCAAAACATTTATGGCTTTAGACAATATGTGGAGCCTGATAATAGTAGTTATCTCTTTCATTATAATGATCTCCTTAATTAGTGATCGTGCGATGCACCGGATTTTCCGATGTCCGCTTTCACGAGAAAACTATTGTCCACAACGTAGCGTTCGCCGGCTTCGAGGCCTTTGAGCACTTCGACGAATCCCCCACTCCTACGACCTAGTTCCAAAGGACGTGCCTGATAAAGTTCACCATGTTGAGAGAAAACAACCGTGAAGCTGTGGAGGCTTTGAATACCCGACTCTTTCACGGCAACACTAACGAATTCTTCTGCTAAAGTAATCTCAGCTTTCACGAACAAACCGGGCCGCCAACGGCCATTTGGGTTAGCAAGCACAATTCGAGCGGTGGTGGTCTGTGTAACTGCCTGGCTAACAGGTGAAATCCAATCGATTCTGCCAGTAGCGGCCTCGCCCTCATCATCCACATGGATAACAACACTCTGCCCAATTTTTACGCGGGCCTGATCCTGCTTGGGTATATTGAGTTCGATCCAAACGTCAGAAAAATCAGCAACAGTGTAGAGAGCATCTCCATCTGTAATCGTTTCGCCGGCGGTCGCAGAGCGTTCCACAATGATTCCA
>JAESUN010000098.1 GCA_016763045.1 Opitutaceae bacterium
AAGGAAAACTCGCTTATGAAAACACCCATGTTTTCACAGAAGATCCCAATCGCCTTATCCGTGTTTTTCGGCACCAACAATTACTCAACAGTACCCTGGATTTTGAACTCACGTTACTGATAAGAGAATCTCTGCCTCTCATCACAAACCACGTAATCCGTTCTCCCGAAGCTTGCCAGAGTTTCATCAGTATCCTGGAAACACCAGGTCAGGTTTACCCCATCTTGCAACAGATGCATGAACTCGGTGTTCTAGGAAAATTCATTCCAGAATGGGAAAAACTCACCTGCCTGGTTCAACATGAACTCTATCATCGTTATACCGCCGATATCCATACCCTCGCAACAATACGTGAGCTCGATACGGTTTTTACCAGCCAGGATCCAACCTACGAAATCTATCGGACTGCCTTGCGGGATACAAACAAACCAACGCTGCTCTATCTCATCCTACTATTGCATGATATAGGGAAAGCCCACGGCATCAAAAACCACAGCCTGGCAGGCGTCAAAATAGCAGAGCCCATTCTTGATCGATTTCAAGTTCACGAAAAAAACAAGACCACCATTCTCTATGTTATTCGGAATCACCTCGAAATGGTACGATTCATGCAGAAGTACGATCTTGATGATCCCGATACAGCCAAAGCATTTTCCACTCAAATTGAAAACGTCGACAATCTACGCTACCTCTATGTTCACACTTTCTGTGATGCGCGAGGAACAGCTTCCTCTCTATGGAACAGTTATAAGGACACACTGCACACAACCCTCTTTCGAAATACGGTGAGAGCGTTAACATCTGAAACCGCTCTCAATGAGCAAAGAGCAGCTACCTTTGAAGAGGCTAAAAAAAGTCTCCGAAATATGAATATCCCAGAAGTGAGCGATGAGGAAATCGAAGCCCACATTCAGCTCTTGCCCAATCGCTATTTCACACAAACAAAGCCCGAAGAAGTGGCCCTGCACGTGCAAATGGTTAACCGCCTGCTCAAGACCATAAGCGAAACCGATTCTGTCGAAACCCTCAACCCTGTCATCGACTGGAAGGATGATCTCAACCGAGGTGTCACGACAGTCAATATTGTGACTTGGGATCGCTCTGGACTCTTCTACAAACTAGCCGGAGCGTGCAGCTTAGTCGGTTTAACCATCCTCAGCGCCAAGGCCGTTTCTCGCCAAGATAACATCGCTATCGATACCTTTGATATCATCGAACCAGGGCGAGGTATTGTACAAAAAATAGAGCCATTCAAAAAGACTCTTCACCAGACCCTGGTCGAACAAAAAGATCTATATTCGGAGATTATTCAAATCGCCAAAAGTCTTGAAGAAAATCTTATTTCCTCCTCAACAAACCCCTTTCACTCTACTTTCCCCGCAGATGTTCATCTCTATAGAGAAGAAGTCTTCGACCGGACAATTGTTGAAATCGAAGCCCCTGATCATCTTGGGCTACTCTATTTGATCGGCAAAACAATCTTTGAAAAAGGCTTCAATATCACCTTTGCTCGTATCAATACAGCACGAGGTGCAGCTATTGATACTTTCCACATCGAGAATGCTATTGAAAACAATCCCGTCCCGGCACCAGATAGTCCACAGATGATCGAACTGAAAGATCTTCTACTAAAAATCGTAACGCCAAGCGGTTCCGAACCGACCTAAACAAGAACTGCTTTTCTTTTGGACTCCTCCTCAGATAAAACAACTCATCCCGAGTATTCTCCCGAAATGCTCAAGAGCCTCTACGCCATAAGTAGATCGGGAAGAGAAAGCCAAAATACCGATGAAATCATTTCGATCATCATCAATACGGTCTCAGCTCATTTTGATTCCACAAGTGCGACCATTACCCTAATCAACCCGGATACAAAGCGCCTCGAAATCGAAATAAGCAAAGGACTACCGGAAAGTGAAGACTCTTCGACTCTCGAGTTCACCAAAGGAGTCATCGGTTGGGTAGCTCTACATAATCGCTCACTCCTCATTCCCGACATGGATCACGACTCCCGTTACATGCCGGGAAAAGAAAATATCGCCTGCACCATGATTGTTCCCATGGACGACAACGGCCATGTCATCGGCGTTCTCAACCTGAACAAGGACCAGGCAGATACCTTTACTCAAGAAAACTTAAAAGAACTGGAGCAACTCACTCAAGAAGCTACCAACATCCTCCAACAGCGCTGGCTCTTTGACCACCTCCGTCAAAAATCAGAACAACTCGAAGTCTTCACTAAAGTTGGACAAAGTCTCGTATCTAAACTCGAGATACAAGAACTCATCGAAAGTGTTTCCAAGGAATGCCAAGCAATCACACAATGCCGCCTATGCACCATCCAGTTTTATGATTCACAAAATAAAACGGTTCAGCTGAAAGCCCACTACCCTTCTTCTAAAGGACTCAAAAGAACCGAAACACCCCTCATTGAATCGTTGGCTGGATCTTCGATTCGCACTCGAAAGCAAATAGAAATCGTCGATCTACAAAACCCAGGCTTTATCGATTTGGAAGACATCCCCCCAGACTCCCAAATCCGTTCGGTGCTGAGCACACCGATGATCGTTGAAGGAGAAGTCCTCGGAGCCATTAATATCTTCACCGGTCACATTCACCGGTTCGCAAACGATGAAAGACGTCTGCTCAACGCCTTGGCGACAATGTCAGCCATTGCCGTTCAAAACACCCGCCTTTATACAAGAGTCTTTAAAAGTGAAGAAAACCTCCGCCGAAACGAAAAGCTAACAACTCTCGGCCTACTTTCAGCAGAGATCGCACATGAAATCCGTAATCCGTTAACAGTGCTCAATCTTCTTTTCGGCTCCCTTGACCTAACCTTCCCTCAGGATGACCCGCGTAATACAGACACCGCAGTCATCAAAGAAAAACTGGACCAATTGGAAGCCATTGTCGGACGAGTCCTCTCCTTCAGTAAAGCTCCACAAAGCCTCTATGCACATTGGGATATTGATGAACTCATTAACGAAACAATCCTGCTGATTCGCTTAAAGCTCCATCAATCCAAAATTAAACTTCACCATAAGAAAACCTCCCATCCATCTATAGTGGCCTGTAACAAAGGTCAGATACAACAAGTCCCGCTCAATTTACTCATCAACTCAATGGACGCGATGCCAGATGGAGGAGAGATTCAGATCCGCAGCAGCTTAAAACAAGAGAGTGGACGAAACTTGCTCATGATTGATATCGAAGATAGCGGGACGGGTATCCCCGAAGAAATCCAGCCCAAT
>JAESUN010000099.1 GCA_016763045.1 Opitutaceae bacterium
AGAAAATTATTCATCTTTTTCAGAGAGTCATGTCGACAAAACAGATCCAAAATTTGGAAGGAGGGAAATATCAACGGGATCACACATTTGTCGTTAGCATGACGTCCAAAAGAAACTCCGCGCCCTTCTGGCGCCAGTCGTCCGAAAGGGTATGACCTGCATCCGAGGTGACATGAATCCCCATATGAGATGACAGTTCTTTCTCCGATTCAAATTGTGCTATCGCTTCGGCAAATCGAAGTGCACAGTCCGTTCCCACTCGATCATCACTATTTCCAATCGCAAACCAGATGGGACGTCCGGCCAGAGCTTGAGCAAATTGGACCAAAGACAATGCCGCGACATCTGGTTGATCTTTAATCGCGGCAAACTCCCGCAAGGCACGCCAATCGGTGACTGGAGCGTACCCGGCTGCCCCGGCGATTCGCGCATCAGCCGCAGCTAGGCGAAAAGCACAATACCCCCCGCGAGAAGTTCCCGGCACAAAAACTCGGCCGGGTTTGGCTAATCCGTCTTGTATCAACCGGTCGATGACAGCCTTTCCTTCATCAACAAACCCGGCAAAAACATCCGTTCCTGCGACAAAATTCCCACAAAAGCCCTCTATCTCCTGTGGCCATTCAGCAGCTTTTCGCTCACCATGACAGGGCAAATCAAAACTGGCCACCCGATGTCCCGCAGCTAAGAAAGCCCGAACGGGAATATCACAAGGATGTTCCTCTAGATTCGTGATCCTGTCTGACCCAAAATTAAGCAATAACGCCGGCTCTTCGGACAAATGCTTCGGCTCTCCCAATCGGACGGGTAAAACGAGGTCTCCAACGGTAATCGAAAATTCACTGAAAGTCGTCTTCATTCAAAAATAGATGAAAGAACTTCTTCAGGCCTCCTTCTTCAGCTCCCGCTCCATTAACGCCGTAATGGATTCTCCGGGGGCTTTCTCCTTATAAAGGATCTGGTAAACCTGCTCAAGAATCGGAGCTTGCAGTCCCTTTTCCTTACAAAGCGCATGAAACGATTTTGTACTGCGATAACCTTCGACCACGGTCTTTCGATTCTGAATTAAATCGGAAACATTTTCACCCTGTCCCACCGCTAGGCCAAATTGACGATTACGACTCCATTCAGCATTACATGTCGCGACAAGATCCCCAAACCCACTCAGCCCATAAAAAGTCTCTGGTTGAGCTCCCAAAGAAACACCTAACCGCACCATCTCCGCCAGAGCCCTGGTAAGCATTGCTGCCCGAGAGTTATCTCCTAATCCCAATCCATCCGAACATCCCGCCGCAATTGCATAAATATTTTTTAGGCAGCCACCCAACTCAGTTCCAATCGGATCATGGTTTAAATAAACTCTCAACCTTGGGCCACTCAAAGCAGCCTGCACTTCAGACAGAAAAGGCGTTTCCTTTGTCACTGAAAGAACCATTGCGGTCGGCTTACCCTCCGCAACTTCCGCAGCGTTCGTTGGCCCGGTTAAACATCCATGCGTATACTGCGGCAAAACTTCCTGCATAATTTCAACCGGACGCAGGTAAGTCTCCATTTCCAGCCCTTTACTCAAACTGAGAAAAAGCTGTAATCGCGACGCACTTTCTGTCACTTCCGCTATCTTTTCACACCAGGCCCTGATCGTATGAGAGGGACACGCCAGCAAAACTACATCTGCCTCCATTAACACGGGTTTCAGCTCATGTCCCACTTGCAAAGAATGCGGAAGCAAAAATCCCGGAAGATAGTCGACGTTCTCTCGGCTTGAGGACAACGCCAACGCATGTTCAAAACGACGAGGAACCAGCGTCACGGAATGAGCCAGATGAGTCAGATGAAGAGCAAAAGCAGTACCCCAGGCACCTGCACCAATTACACAAATATTCATTGAGAAACTTTTTTAGACATAAATTTCAGAGATAGACACAAAAAACGTCCTCGAAATTAAGATTGAATGATGAGAGACTTCAGAGAACACAAAAGCTGCAGCAAACTTCTGGGTATTTCAACCCAGCAGAATCTCTTATTTGTCCTTAGATTAGATAAGCACTAAACTCCTTTTACACCTCAATTGTCACTACTTTCATAAAACTCTTGTCAAAAATGAGACAAAAGGTTACATTGGCCTTCAATGGAGTCTCTAGCTGTCGATCTTTCTATTAAATCTCCTGGAGGGGATTTAAATTGAGCATACTTTAATGAGACACTTTTTTTCACAGCTATTCTATAAGCCGAAAATCAAGTTCGATCCGGTTATATATGCTGGGGAGCGTCGAAAAAGGAATGAAAGATCTCAGTTTGCGGATTTAATGCAAATCAGAGAACCTTCGAAAGTGAATCCCGATAAATACGAGATCAGCATGCGTCGTCGTCGGTTCTTTACGGTCGCCTTCATCTGGCTGCTTATCGCCGGGTTTTCATGGATCGTGATCGAAAGCGCTGAAGCCCTTTCTCTTTTTTAGACACTCTTCCCTCAAAAAATCCTGTTTTCTCCCGCCGGAAGTCTTCTGACTCCCGGCTTTTCTATGGGCAAATACATTCGTCCCACGAGAGAGAGATCCCCTTCCGGGTTTAATTTCGAAAATACCACATAAGTGCAGTATCTAAAAGATTGCCAAAGGCGATATTTTGAAAGGTTCTTAACCGGAAACCACGCCCCATATGAGTTCCACCCCGAATCTACTTCCCGCTTTCTCCGGAGCCTCCATTGAAGAAAAAGCGGATCTGATCCAATCGTTTTACGAAAAAGTCATCTTCCATGAAAGTGGGATCATGTATTCCATGATGAAAATCGACGATGGGAACGTCCGCCCCTTTGAACCACGCGATTTCAAAGGCATTGATACCTTCAACTTTGAAGGATGGAGGATTAAACCCAAAGGCGCTTGGGAATATCGGAATAACGAAAACTCCATCACCACCTCCGGCATTTATCTGGCTGCCCAGACATCTCGCTACCTTGCCACCGGCGATGAAGAGGCGATGGATCAAGCGCTCAAAGCCTTTCGCTCTCTCGAGTTGATTTATCAGTTTGGCGTCGACGACGGGCGTCCAGGATGGATGGGCAAACCCTATGGCTTTCGCCTCTCCGATCAAACCAGCGGCGATCAATATCTCGATGCAACCTGGGGTCTTTTTTCATTTCTTGAGATCGCTCCCGGAAAGGAAGCGAAAAAAGCCAAAGAGATGTTGATTGGATTTGCAGACTATTGGCGTAAAATCGACTACACCATTTTCTATCTCAGTATCACCTGGAGCAATAAGAACGAAGAACACGCCTACAATGCCATCTTCATGGCAATCAATCTAATCGCCTACCATTTAACGGGGGACCCAGTCTACAAAGCCGAAGCCGATCGTTTCCAAAGCATCTCTCGATGGAAAACAGAGTCAGGCATTGACGCATGGAAACGCAAACTCCTGAGCGGAGAGACGGTCGA
>JAESUN010000100.1 GCA_016763045.1 Opitutaceae bacterium
CTACTTAGGAGTTCCTCTATATCTCCTCCTCGGAGGTCGGAAACTAAAAAAACTGGCTGCAAAAAAACATAATTTGACGGTATCCGATCGCTCAAAACAACACCCAATAAAGGACACACTGACTCCACCTATCTACGCTCAATATGGAACGAGTACAAGAGCCCCGATTTCGGGTAATTCAACTGAGTTCCACCCCAGCGGCGAAAAGGCCTATGAAGTACTTATATCCCAAATCAGAGAAGCGAAAGAGTCTATCGACATACTCACCTTCATCCTCGCAAAAGACTCCGTTGGCCTCTCCGTCATCGCCGCACTTACAGAAAAAGCCAAAGAGGGTGTAAAAGTTAGGCTATTACTCGATGCGTTAGGTTGTTTTCGACTTCGAAATAATGTCTTTAATGAGTTCAAAAAAGCCGGCGGACAAGTTGAGCGTTTTATGCCGACTTTTCCAATTCAATCTAGATGGTCAGCAAACCTTCGGAACCATCGGAAAATTGCTATTTTTGATCAAAAAAGAGCCATCTTTGGTGGTAGGAACATCGCTTTTGAATACATGGGACCAACACCTCATGCAGACAGGTGGACAGACTTCAGTGCCTTACTTAAAGGTCCGGTTGTCTCCAATCTTTTAGAAATTTTCACTGAAGACTGGGCATACGCTTCGGGAAAACCTTCAGACTCCTCTCTTCAAGATAACAGTCGAGTCGAAGATATCCCCAAAGAAGGAAACAGTGATATCCAAATTGTGGCGAGTGGACCAGATGTCGTCGGAGACCCTCTTTACGAATCAATAGTATCAATGATACAAGAGGCAGACAAACAGATTTGGATCGTAACTCCCTACTACATCCCCGACGAAGTCCTGCAACGGACTCTCATGATCAAAGCACGAGCTGGACGTGAGATTAAACTCATTGTACCCAGACGTTCAACCCATCCTATAACCGATTTTGCCCGAACTCATTATCTACGTGAACTAACAAGTGCCGGCGTTCAAGTATTACTCTACACTCCAAGAATGCTTCACGGGAAGGCGATTATAGTAGATCAAACAGTCGCAATGACAGGCTCCGCCAATTTAGACCTACGCAGTCTATTTGTTAACTATGAAATAGGGACGTTTTTCTATTCAAAACCAGACTTAGAAAACATTCATACCTGGATGGAAGATATCCTCAAAGAAACCATTCCTTTCGAAGAATCAGTCAAAAAAAATCCCAGTTTTTTACACAATATAGCTGAAGATGTCAGCCGACTACTGGCTCCCCTTCTTTAAGGAGAGGATTTCTTTCTCAACTTATACTCCACAGAGTCTTTAATCGACTGCCAACTCGCTTCGATTATATTATCACTCACTCCCACAGTGCCCCAGATTTCATCATTATCAGATGATTCGATAAGAACTCTCGTTCGAGCATTTGCCCCCTCCTGACTCTCCAATATCCGAACCTTGTAATCTTTGAGTTCCATCTCATCTAATTCAGGAAAAGCCTTACGAAGAGCCATTCTGAGAGCCTTATCAAGAGCTCCAATAGGACCCACACATTCTGCAACAGTATAGATGGATTCTCCGTTTACACGAACTCTCACTGTAGCTTCGGCAGTCGGCCGCTCATCGCCACTCGCTCGCTTCTCGATAATGACCCGGTAACTTTCAAATTCGAAGAAATCTTTAACCTCACCCACTCCTTTTTCTAAAAGCAAGCGTAGAGAACCATCCGCAGCTTCAAATTCATAACCCCTGTATTCAAGATCCTTCAATTCTTCGATGATTTTCTTTGTCTCGGGCGAATCTCTATCTAAATCAAAGCCCATTTCCTTGGCTTTCATGAGCAAACTGCTACGTCCAGCCATATCCGAAACAAGGACTCTCTGCTGATTACCCACTTTCGTTGGATCGATATGCTCATAACTATGAGAAACCTTTCGAGTCGCATCAGCATGCGCCCCTCCCTTATGCGTAAATGCAGACAATCCAACAAAAGCTTCTTTGGTATTCGGTCTAAGATTTGTCAATTCATCCACAAAAAGAGAAAGCTCTCTTAAGCGGACTAAACTCTCTGCACAGGTCGCTTTTTTTCCCATTTTTAAAATGAGATTAGGCAAAATCGACGTAAGGTTCGCATTCCCTACTCTCTCTCCATAGCCGTTGATCGTACCTTGAACCATTGAAGCACCGGCACTGACTCCTGCCAATGAAACAGCTACTCCCAATCCAGAATCATTATGGCAATGCATTCCAATTTTCCGATCTGGAAATCTTTTGAGCACTTCTGCCGTGATTTCCATTATTTCATCCACTAATTTTCCCCCATTGGTATCACAAAGAACCAAAAAAGCAGCCCCTCCACGTGCCGCTGCTTCTAAAGAAGCCATGGCAAATTTCGGATCATCCACATAGCCATCAAAGAAATGTTCGGCATCATATATAACCTCTTTACCCTTCTCGTTTAAATACCTAACGGAATCCTCGATCATCGCCAGGTTTTCGGACTCCGTTGTCCTCAAGATCTCTGTAACATGTAACTTCCAACTTTTTCCAAAAATCGTCACAACAGGAGTCTCAGCCTCTAGGAGCAGCTGGATTTGACCATCCTCTTCGACCGGAACATTTGCTCGACGAGTTGATCCGAAGGCTGCGATTTTGGCATGTTTTAAATTCAGCCCCTTGGCTTTCTCAAAATAAGCCATATCTCTAGGATTAGATCCAGGCCATCCTCCTTCAATATAATCGATGCCAAATTGATCCAGTTTCTCCGTGATACGGATTTTATCCGTCACAGAAAAGGAAATACCTTCCCCTTGAGTCCCATCCCTCAAGGTAGTATCATATATGGCTATTGATTCATTCATTGTTTTAAAACTGTTTACCAATCACACCCTCCCTGGTCAAACAAAGAGATTACGCCACTTTACCACAGCCTAAAGGTAGGCCTATTGATGAGTTGCGATAAAACGTTTAATCGAATTAAGCGATGGCTCGATTGAATATTTCTGAATCTCTCGGTCTTTCAATGCATCCAGCGTTGGATGCGTCGGAGTAACGTTTATTCCTTTTTGGATTACCTCAGGGAATTTGGCAGGATGAGCGGTCGATAACACAACATTTGTTCGATTCGAACTCAAATCTCCAAACCCACAAGCAGTATGCGGATCCAACACATAACCATAGCGACGATACACCGACTCTATCGTCTCCAGTATTCCAACGTCATCCATTCTAGATGAACGGAAAGAACCAGGATCAAAGCCAGAGTCATAATATCTTCCAGTTCTCTGCATTTCGTCCATAATGGAACGAACCTTACTGGCATCTTCCCCTTGTTTATAATAGATATATCTCTCAAAATTCGATGCGATTTGAATATCCATCGAAGGCGCATAGCTAGAGACAACTTCTCCCTCCTTATATTCTCCCGATGAGAAGAAGCGATGCATGATATCATTCTGGTTGGTTGCCACTCTAAAAGTCTCAACAGGCAGTCCCATCCTACGGCACATCCAACCCGCCAATACATTCCCGAAATTCCCCGTAGGCACAACGAACTCGACATTTGAACGAGCCTCTTCAGGTATCTGCAACCAAGCATACAGATAATAAACAGACTGGGCCAATACCCGCACTATATTAATAGAATTAATCGCCGACAGCCCAATATCGACCGCATATACTCTATCTCGAAAAGCTTCCTTTATCGCTCGTTGTGCATCATCAAAACTCCCATCTATAGCCAACGGAAAGATATTTTCAGCTAAGGTACAAGTCATCTGTCTCTCTTGTAAGGGCGAGATCCGTCCATCGGGATAAAGAATGAAAACATTCACGCCCTCTTTCCTCATCAGCCCATGAATGGCGGCCGCTCCAGTATCACCCGACGTTGCCCCTAGCACATTAATCGGTCTGCCCGTCATCCGAACCTGTCGCTCATACAATCGGCCTAAAAGCTGAAGAGCAATATCCTTGAAAGCCAAAGTAGGACCGTGAAAAAGCTCAGCCACAAACAGTCTTTCATCCAACCTTCGTAGAGGCACCACTTCCGGAGAGTCAAAACTTGCATACGATTCCAGAACAATCTCTCGAAGTTCATCTTTATCGATATCCGTCGCAAAAAGACTCAAAAAGCCACAGCACAAATCCGCGTATGAAAGTCCCTCCCACTTCTTCAGTAAAGGGCGTATATCTGGAAGTGTCTCAGGCAGAAAAAGCCCTCCATCAGGAGCCAGACCAGTAGAAACCGCCTCTGTAAATGAGTGCGGCCTAGCTCCTCCTCTCGTACTAATAAATCGCATACTGACTCGAAAAAAATCTCCTTCAAATCATACCAAAAGAAAATTATTTCTCTTATTTTGTTCCTAGTTGAAAAGCCGAATGAATGGCCCGGGCAGCAGTATCCGCTTGTTCAAGATCTATCACGACTGATATTTTAATTTCAGAAGTACTGATCAATTGGATATTCACCGCCGTCTCAGCCAGAGTTGAAAACAATTTCGCTGCCACACCAGAGTGAGTTCTCATCCCGACTCCCACTACTGAAATCTTAGCGATTGATTCAAAAACTTCTACCTCTCCCCCACCTAATTCATCTAGAAGGGTTGCCACTGTCTTTTCGGCTCGAGCGGAATCACTTCGTGTTACGGTAAACGTAAGGTTTGCGACTCCATTACGGCCCACATTTTGCACAATCATATCCACTATAATACCGGCATCCGAAAGAGTCTGAAAGACCTTCGCCGCTGATCCCGGCTTATCAATGATATTACTCACCGTTACTTTTGCTTGGTCCTTGTCTACAGCGACACCTCGCACAACGACATCTTCCATCGACTCAACTTCTTCTTTCACAATAGTTCCTGATTTATTATTAAAACTCGATCTAACCTCAACAGTCACTCCATATTTTTTTGCAAACTCAACAGAACGAGCCTGCAAAACCTTTGAGCCTAAACTCGCAAATTCAAGCATCTCCTCGTAGCTAATTTCGTCGATCTTTGAGGCATCACTAACAATCCTTGGATCACAAGTATAAACCCCATCTACATCCGTAAAAATCTGGCAAACATCTGCCTTCACAGCATTAGCAACAGCGACCGCTGTCAGGTCTGACGCGCCCCTTCCAAACGTTGTTATTTGTCCGTTTTCAGCGATTCCTTGAAACCCTGCAACAATAACAACTTCTCCCCTTTTCAAATGTGTTTCTATCCGATCACCCTCAAAGCTCATAATACGAGCACGTGTATGAGCCGGATCGGTTATGATTCCCGCCTGAGCTCCTGTTTTCGAAACAGCAGGAACGCCTAGGGCATGGAGTGCCATTGCCATTAAAGCGATTGTTTCCTGCTCTCCCACAGACAAAAGCATGTCCATCTCTCGCTCATCCGGAATGGAATGAATCGCCTTGGCTCTGGCGATCAATTCATTCGTAACACCGGAACGAGCAGAAACCACAACGATGACTTCATTCCCATCGTCATACGTCTCTTTAATGCGAGCAGCGACTCGTTTAATCCGGTCAACATCACCGACTGAAGTTCCTCCGTATTTCTGTACTATACGTGCCATCTAATATACGATTTCCTATTAATCTTCAAATTCACCTATTTTAAGAAGTACCGGAGGACTCAAGACACTATCGGTTGTTTCAAAATCTTTTACCATTTTCTGAATAGCCTCTTCGGACGTTTTATGAGTGGTCAAAACAATAGATGCTCCCGTTCCATCAGTCCCTTCTTGCTGCAGAACACTGGCGATACTCACTCCATTATTCGATAAAATAGTTGCCACTTTTGCCAAGACTCCTGGGATGTCCATCACGGCCACACGAATATAATACTTACTCATCACCTCTCCCAAAGTTGAAACCTTAAGTGAATTCTCTTCATTCGGCTCAACAGGTGAAATCTCTCCTGAAAAGAGAGGATGCTTACTGCCATTTAAGACAGAGACGGCGTCGGCCAGATCAGCAATCACAGCACTCGCGGTTGCATTCTGTCCTGCACCCTCTCCCATGTAAAAGGTAGTCCCAACAACATCCCCACAAACACAAATACCATTATAAACCTCGTCCACATTGGCTAATACCTTGCGGCGTGAGATTAAAGTAGGTTGCACATTTATAAACAGCCGATCCGTTTCAAAATCTCGAGTAATGACAGCCAATAGTTTGATGCTATAGCCAAATTTATTAGCATAAGCAAAATCCTCTTGGGTGATTTCTCGAATACCCTCAACCAACATCTCATCTGTGCTTACCCATTTCCCATGGGCTAGAAAGGCAAGAATGGAAGCCTTATGGGCAGAATCCCATCCATCAACATCCAAAGCCTCATCGGCTTCCGCATATCCAAGTCTCTTCGCTTCGTCCAAAATGACTTCATATGATTGCCCCTCCTTCTCCATATGGGTAAGGATAAAATTACAAGTCCCATTGAGAATACCATAGATCAGGCTGAAGCGGTTCGCAATCAAGCCTTCTCTGAGGGCCTTAATAATAGGGATACCTCCGGCAACACTCGCTTCAAAAAAGATATGTCCTCCATGCTTTCTTGCCGCTTCAAAGATTTCTTTCCCGTGAAAACAAAGTAATGCCTTATTTGCCGTTACGACAATCTTGCCTTTGCTCAATGCGGCCAGAACAACTTCCCGAGCAATCTCCGTCCCCCCCATTAATTCACAAACAATTTGGATCTCCGGGTCATTCGCGACTTCAAGCGGATCTTCGCAAAGTAACGATGGATCCAAATCAATCTCACGCTCCTTGGCCATATCCCTTACGGCAACTCTTGATATCTTAAAGAGAGAGCCTAGCTTTTTTTCAAACACTTCGCTCTTCTCCTTCAAGTGCCTCCATACTCCTTGTCCAACAACGCCAAAACCGCATAGACCAATGTTTACGGTAGGTTTAGATTTTGAAGCTTTCATTATTATTACGCTGAATGTTCTTCCTCTATTGTTAGCAAAGAGTGCCCCTATTTAGAAGAATCATCAGTAAAACGGTTTTCTTTGCCTTTAAGCAATCGCTGAATGTTCTCCCGATGGCGATAAGTGACAAACACAGCCAAAATCAAAGCGAACCAAAAACGGACATCCATCGGAGGGAAGAAGAACTGTGAAATCGGTAAACTAATTGCTAACCCGATTGAAGCCACTGAAACGTACCTCGTCGCATAAAAAAGAATCATCCAGACCAACGCTCCAATTAAGGCTGTAAGAGGGATCAAGGCGACAACTCCTCCCAAGACAGTCGAAACTCCTTTACCGCCCCGAAATCGGGTAAAGACAGAAAACGAATGGCCTAAAACGGCTCCAACAATCCCAAGTATTCCCAAAGAAGCCGCAGATTCTCCCAAGGCACTTTCAGGCATCAGATAAATCCATCCACAAGAAACAAGTCCTTTCAGAAAATCCAAAAGAAAAACAAAATTCCCCGCACCCTTTCCAACGCATCTTTTTACATTCGTCGCACCGGGATTGGCGCTCCCCACCTTAAAAATGTCTACCCCATAACGACGTGCAACAAGGTATCCAAATGGGATGGATCCAATCAAATAGCTACAAAGCAGCACCAGAAATGAAGACAAATAAATCATTTTTAAACTCTTATCCCATACTTATAATCTCACCAAGAGAACACGTTCGATCGCATCTTGAGAAGCAATTTCCTGCATCACTTTTTCACTCAGCGAAGAATCAAGGTTCACGACCGTTAAGGCAACCCCACCGACTTCGATCCGGCTCATTGATATCGTTGCTATATTTACTTTGTCTTTAGCGATGATCGTTCCGATTTGCCCCACGACTCCCGGTTCATCACGATTCTCCACAACAAGTACGATCCCTTTATTTAGATTAGCCTCCACTTCACGTCCATTCATACCGACAAGACGAGGATTGTTCGCAGTTCCAATGAGAGTCCCGGAAATGGAAGAGACACCTCCCTCAACTGAGTGAGCCTCAATTTGAACCAACTCACTGTAGTCACTCTGTTGGCTAGACTTTGTTACCTCTACTTCTATGCCCAATCGCTCAAAGATAACGAGTGCATTGACGAAATTAGCACTCTCACCACTAATCTGCTGGAGGAAGCCTTTCAGAATCGACCTCGTCAGAGAGTTTGCATCCAAATCCATCACTTTACCCCAATAGGTAATATGTAATTTCTTTATGTGAGTAGGTGAAATCTGCTGGATAAATGTCCCAAGCTTTGCCCCCAGTTCAAGATAAGGTCCAATCCTCTCCAAGGTTTGAGAATCGATTGAAGGCATATTAACAGCATTGTTGATGACTCCTCCAGCCAATGTCTCTGTAACTGCTTCTGCTATTTCCAGACCAACACTCTCCTGTGCTTCTTTTGTCGATGCTCCCAGGTGAGGTGTCAGAGAGACCTGATCAAACTGCCTCAACTCACTCTCTGCCGGCAAAGGCTCTTCTTCATACACATCCAATCCTGCTGCAGCGACCTTTCCATTTTTCAAAGCATCGATCAGAGCAGACTCCTTGATCAGGCCTCCTCTCGCACAATTAAAAATCCGAACCCCTTCCTTCATTTTATCGAAGGCTTTTTCATCGATTAGATACTTAGTCGATTCGGTCAAAGGCATATGAACAGTGATATAATCGGCCTCCGCCAGCAACTGATCCATCCCCACACTTTCAACCTCCATTGCCTTTGCTCGACTAGGAACAAGATAAGGATCGTAAGCAATCACACTCATACCAAATGCCTGAGCACGTTTTGCTACCTCACCGCCAATGCGACCCATTCCGATAATTCCCAGTTTCTTTTTAAAGAGCTCTTCCCCCGAAAGACTCTTTCTAGCCCAATCCCCAGCTTTCATCGAAGCTGCCGCCTGAGGAACGGGGCGTGCACCACAAAGCATATGAGTAAAAGTTAGTTCTGCTGTCGCGATCGTATTTCCACTCGGTGTATTCATCACGACGACGCCCTTCTCCGTTGCCGCTTCCACATCGACATTATCAACACCAACGCCCGCTCGACCCACCACCTTCAGGTTCGGTGCCGCCTCAAGGACTTCAGCTGTTATCTTTGTTTCACTACGGACAATAATCGCATTCACATCCTTCACTAGATCCAAAATCTGTGCAGGTGAGGAATTATATGCCTCGACAACTTCGAAACCACTTTGGTTTCGAAAGAATTCCACTCCTTTAGGAGATATTTTATCAGCGATTAGAATTTTCATTATAGAAAAAAGAAATGAGCAAAAAACGCCCCTCGCTAAAATGCAAATGTAGAATCCCTTAGTTTTTCGTAGAAAAGAAGTCTTATCCCATCAAATGGCTCGGATAAAATCCTCCAATACCCTCCAATAAA
>JAESUN010000101.1 GCA_016763045.1 Opitutaceae bacterium
GGTGGAATGGGCGGTATGGGTGGAATGGGCGGCTTCTAAGCACCCCCTAACTCATACAGACTTTCCATTTTTCCTTGGAAAATAATTAATCAAAGACGCCTCCTAAAGGAGGCGTCTTTTTTTTGTTTTAAGAAGTATCGTTTGTAAGAGAGGCACTGCTGCCTCCTGTTTTATCTTTTCATTTTACATCAGCTAGTTCGTTCTATCACTCGATTATGGAAATTGTTTTTTTAGGAACTGGTACCTCTCAGGGTGTTCCGATGATTGGATGCGAATGTGATGTTTGTTTGTCGAAGGATTCTAGGAATCGAAGGACTCGCTCCAGTATCCATGTGGTTATGGATGGTTTTCATATTCAGGTTGATGCGGCTCCAGAGTTTCGAGAGCAATGTCTTCGAAGTGAGATTCCTCAGGTTGATCTGTTTATCCTGACACATGGGCATGCGGATCATATTTTGGGGATGGATGATCTGAGGCGTTATTGCGATATTCGAAAGGGAGAAGCGATTCCCGTGTTAAGTACTGAAGAAGGGATACGGCGGCTCAATGCCGTTTATCCCTATGCGATAGGAAGTAAACCTCTTCGGCGAGGCTACCCGGCATTTGATGTGAAGGAAATGCCAGAGTTCCTTGAAACGGAGGGAGGAACGATTCGTTCTACCATATTGCCACATGGACCGACCCAGGTTCTGGGTTTGATTTTTGAAGAGAGGAGCAGTGGAAAAAAAATGGTTTATTATACCGATTGTAAAGAAGTTGGTGACGAGCAGCGTTCGTTGGCCAAGGGAGCGGATCTCGTTATCTTGGACGGTTTACGCGAAGAATCACATCCGACGCATATGTCCATCGAGGAAGCTTGTGAAACTGCTCTTGCTATCGGCTCAGCTCAGAATTTCCTCATTCACATGACGCATACGGTGGATCATATGGCGATGGAGCGAGAGTTGCCAGCTACGGTCAAACTGTCTTACGATGGATTGCGCGTCTGTCTGTAGTGGTCAGAGGCTCCAAAAATAGGGAATCGTGATCATCGCGACAATGAAACAGAGAATATTTAAGGGGATTCCCACCCGGATAAAATCTGAAAAGCGATAACCTCCAACACCATAAACATAGGTGTTTGTCTGGTAACCGATAGGTGTTGCGAAACTGGCTGAAGCAGCAATGGCAACCGCAATGAAAAAGGGCCGAGCATCGACGTTGAGCGATGTTGCAATACCCACAACCAATGTTGCCATGATGACAGCAGCAGCATTGTTCGAAAGGATTTCAGTCAGGATATTGGTTATGATATAAACAGCGGCTAACATAGCCAACGCTTTATATTCAGGAGGCACGAAGCTATCGACTAGGCCAACGATTCCCGAGGATAGATAGGTGGAAGCTCCCGTGTCTTGCATGGCTATACCCATTCCCAGCATGGCACAGATCAGAAAGAGTATATTCCACTGAATGGAGGCATACCCATCTTTGGGTCGAACACAGCCAGTGAGGAAAAGAAAAATGGCGCCGACAATAGCGGCAAATTCGATGCGAACAAATCCCAGAGATGCAGAGCCTACAACAGCTGCAACAGTCGCAAGGACAATGGGTATTTTACGCTGGTTACTTTGAACGGGAACCGGGGGACGATCAATGAGGAGAATATCTTCATTGGCTCTGAGTTGGTTGATCGCTCCGTCCGTGCCAAGCATGAGTAGAGTATCGCCAAACTCCAGACGTAGTGTCCCTAGTTTTTCGCGGAGATTCACGCCTCTGCGATGAACAGCCAGGACAATCATTCGGAATCGCTGGCGAAAATTGATCTCCGTTATAGTGCTTCCGGTGACGGATGAGTTGGGTCCGATGACCCCCTCTACCAGCATCCCTTCATGAGAGGCTATTTGCCCGAGTCCAAGTCCTGTCTCAGAAACAAAGTCAACACCTTCGAGGGTTTGAGCATGAGCGATGCCAGAAGGACGACAGGCCATGATCAGTCGATCTCCCTCTTTTAAAACGATGGAGTTTAAATCATTTTGCAGGACAACTCCAAATCGAATGATTTCGATGACTCGAATACCTTTCTTTTTCAGGATGTTTGCTCCTGCGAGAGTTTTGCCTGCGATGGAGGAATCCTTTTCCACAAAAGCTTCTGTGATGTATTCACGACGTTCTTCTTCGGATAGGATGGCCGTTAAGGTCTCTCTGACGGGAAGCAGTTTACGACCGAAAAGAAGAATATAGAGGATTCCAACTACAAGTATCGGAAAGCCGACTTTTGCGAATTCAAACATCCTCAGGGGCTCCTGCCCGGCATTTTGAGCGATTCCACTTACCAGAATATTTGTGCTTGTTCCGATAAGGGTACACATCCCACCAAAGATCGAAGCATAGGAGAGGGGAATGAGTAGTTTGGATGCGGCGATATCGAGCTTCTTGGCCAGACTGAGGACAATAGGCATGAAGACCACCACCACAGGTGTATTGTTGATGAAAGCTGACATGACGGCTACTGCCACCATCATGAAAAAAAGAAGCCTCAGATGGCCAAGGCCAGCTAATTTCCCCATTGCAAGGGCCATCTTATCGATGAGTCCGCATTTCCCCAGTCCAGCACTGAGAATAAACATAGCACCAATGGTGATCGGAGCCGGATTCGAAAAGACGCTGAGGGCTTTTTCGACGGGAAGTAGTCCACTCAGAAGTAAAACAGCAAAAAGAGTGAGAGCAGTTACGTCTGGAGGGATTTTCTCCAGAGCAAAACTCACAAGAGCTGCGATAAGGAGAAAAAAGATAAATGCAATTTCCCAAGTCATTGGGACAGAGTCTTTCAGGAGTTTGTCTCAATGCCCAACAAAAATCTGCACAGATCCTTTTTTAGGCAGTCTTTTGGAGAGGTATCCTTTTGGTGGACTTATCTGGCATTCTCATCGATCGCAGGTAGATAACCTGGCCAAAAAATATTTGGCCCCTTGTTAGCTTTCGCTGCTGGTTTTCTCGGTTTGTGAGAGTATAGAAGCTTCGGCTTCTCTTTTTTTCTTGGCCTGACTCCAGAAGAAATAGGCGAGACCACCAATCATCGACAATGGAAGAAAGGAAAGAAAGACGGTTGTCAGATGGTAGGCCGTTAAGGTTTCTTCTTTGACTGAAAAACAGACAGAACACCCATAAACAGAGGGATTCCAGAGGAGAATTCCGCAGATAAGAAAAAGGATGATTCGTGTGGTTTTCATCAGAAAAAAGGGTCTTTCTTTTATGTGAGATAAACCAAAGTGTAGAGAATTGGCCAGACTCCTACGACAA
>JAESUN010000102.1 GCA_016763045.1 Opitutaceae bacterium
GGGGAGTTGAGTAATTTTGATGAAGGCTTTGTTAAGTCTTTTATTTTGGTCAGGATTAACAGGAAAGGTGATGGAGGTGAGGGTGAGAGGTTCTCACGCTAAGGCGCCAAGACGCTATTTTTTTATGGGCTAGTTGGGTTGTTTTTATCTGCAGCAATAACTTTTTTCTTTGGGTCTTGCTCTGGAGGAGAAGAGACAGATGGTTCTTAACCATAACGAACGTTAGTTACCCCATACCCCATGGATATTAAAACCGAGTTAAACCGTACCCATCCCGATTATGTCGTCTATGTGCCGGAGGGCGAAAAGAATACCGGGAATGAGCATTTTCTAGTTTTTGACGGGCCGGATGGTTCGTTGATGGTTATCTGGACGCAGAGCACCTATGAAGGCATGCCGGATCAGCATATCGTTTTTGCCCGAAGTGATGACGGGGGCAAAACGTGGACACCTCCTAAGACGATTGCCTGCAAGGATGAGACCCATGGGATGGCCAGCTGGGCCTTTCCTCTGGTCACTCATTCAGGCCGGATTTATGCGATCTTCAGCCGGCATATCGGGGTGAATGACTATGCGACCCATACGACCGGGTTGATGGCGGGAATTTACAGTGATGACAATGGCGAGACCTGGTCGGAAGAGGGTATTATCCCGATGCCGAAGAGTAAGTGGGATAATGCCGATCCGAATATACCGGCCAACTGGATCGTCTGGCAAAAGCCAGCCCGGATTTCGGATGGGAAGTATTTTGCGGGGATGACGCGTTGGGTGAGCCCAACCGTTCGAGGAGAACCGCCGATCGAGTCATGGATTTCACATGCGTCGGTGGTCGAGTTTGTGCGATTTGAAAACCTGGATGATAATCCGGAGGTAAAGGATATCCACATTCGGTTTACGATGAGTGATGATGAGGCGTTGCAGTATCCCTACCCAGGTTATCCTGATGTGAGTGTGATTCAGGAGCCCACGGTGATCGCTTTACCGGATGATCGCCTCTTTTGCATTATGCGGACCGCTGCCGGGTATACGGTCTACAGTGTTTCGGAAGATGGTGGTATCAAGTGGTCGCAGCCTTTGCCGCTACGCTTTCAGGATGGGGGTGAAATACTGAAGCATCCGTTGAGCCCATCGCCGATGTATGATGTAGGGAAAGGAGATATTCTTTTCTTCTATCACGATAACGATGGAAATTTTGAACAGTGGACACCCATCGATAGCAACTGGCATAGAAGGCCTATTTTTCTGGTTCGTGGACAATACAGACCAGGCGCAGAGCAGCCGGTCTGGTTTTCCCAAAAAGAATTCTTTATGGATAATGATGGCATCCCTATTGGTTATAAAGAGGGTCGTGCGGACTTGGCCATGTACGCCAGTGTGACAATGGAAGGGGATAATCCCGTTATCTGGTACCCGGAAAGGAAATACTTTTTGCTGGGCAAACGTATTGCGCGAGAAAGAATCACGGCGATGAAGGTTCCTGAGAGGTGAAGAGGGTTTTGATCCGCAGATTTTCGCAAATTAACACAGATTTGATGATGGCTCTGTTTTAGGTCTGAAGGTTCCTGAGATGTGAAGTTTTCTTTATCCTTTTTGGAACTTGCTCTGATTGAAACGAGGCAGAAGGGTAGCGTATGAATTTTTCCACCCAATTGGAAAACGCTTCGGCAGAGTTTGATGGCAGGGAACTCGTTGTTTCGACGGGTCTGATCCGGAGGGTATGGAGGGTCGTTCCGAATGGCTTATCCACCGTTAGTTTTAAACGTGAGGAGATGGGAGCCGATGAATGGGTTACTGAAAATGAATGTAAGTGTGATTGGTATCTAGCGGGTCTGGTTGAGAGAGGAACTAAGGCGGAGATTGTTTCTGCTCATTGCGAGGTGATCAAAGAAGATCCTTATACGGCGGATCGATTGAACGTGGAGATACTGCTCCAGTATCCTGAGTCTTATATCGAGTTGCGTTACAGGGTGTGGGTTTACCCGGACTCTCCTGGTGTTCGCACACAGCTATCGATGAGGGCTTTGAGCGCGCGAGATCCTGATAAATGGCCGAGCTATCTGACGGCATCGTATGCCGAACGTATTGGCCTCCAGGCAAGTGGCTGTGAGCGATTAGCGGTGGGTTATTACAATGATACTCAGCATAGAGGATCCTTTGAGACGCCGATGATGAAGGAGGAGAGGAGAGTGGATTTAATCGTACGGCGTGAGGTCCATGATTGGGCGAATATCCTGTATTTACGGCGTGATACCGAGGGCATGGCTCTGGTCAAGGAATCCCATAAATGCGTCAATCAAGAGGGTGTTGATACAGGGGCTTTTATTTTGAATCCGGATGAAGTGAAGGTGACGGGTCTGGGTCTGCGTATCAATGGGTATGGTGATGACTCAGAATGGATACGGCATGATCGTTTTCATGAGATGTGGGCCAACTGGAGTATCCTATTTTCAGGGGATGAAAGAGAAGGCTCGCGGGCGGTTAAGGCGTTTGATCGCTACCGTTACCCCTTTGATCCGAAACGGGACATTTATATAATGGCCAATACATGGGGATCGCGTGGTTCGGGAGAGCTGTCGCGTTCGGCGGCGGAAGAAGAAAACATTGTAAGGGAGATCGAGAGTTGTGCGGACCTGGGGATCGATGTGCTACAGATCGATGACGGTTGGGAACTGGATCCTGGCGTGGCGGATGTAGAAGGATCGGATTGGCGACCGGTTAAGTCACGTTTTCCACATGGATGGGAGAGGGTTAAAGAGGTGGCCAAGGCCAAGGGCGTTATCTTAGGGATCTGGCATGCATGGACAGCTCCGGTTGAGCGGATTATGGAGAATTTTGACAAGGGAGATTTTTGTTATTTTAAGATCGATTTTATCGGAATAGATTTTAGGTATCAGCTCGAAGCTTTGATGAAAAAGGCCCGTGCTTTGGCAGAGCACGCAAAGCACACGATTCGGATCAATTGGGACTTAACTGAGATTGCCGCACGGGTTGGCTATTTCTATGGAAGGGAGTTTGGACAGCTTTTTCCGCGCAATTCCCAAGCACCGCTTCCAGGGAATTCTAGAATAGATCATGTCTTGTACCGGCCGAGTATTTTTTTGAGGGATGCCTGGGAATATGCGCATCATATGAATTTGAATCATTTTCTGATCAATATTCAGAACAAGGATCGGTTTGAGCGCAGTGGAGCCGATCGGTATTCTCATTCATACTGTTTTGCGGTTGCGATGATGGCGGTGCCAAACTTCATGCAGGAGACGCATTTCTACAGTCAGGCAGCCAGGGACGAACTTCGCCCTTTGATCGCTCTGTACAAAGAGCACCGGGAGGGCATTCTGGGAGGATTTGTCTTTCCGATTGGTGAGGAACCGAGTGATGCCAGCTGGTCGGGCTTTCAGTGTATTTTGTCTAACGAAAGAGAGGGCTATCTAACGATCTTCCGGGAGATTGATAATGCGGAAGGAACCTGTGGGATGACATTGGACCTTCCCTCTGGGGAAGAGCTGATCCTGCATGATCTGGTAAGAGATGAGACGCTGAGGTTAAGTCTTAGTAACGGGAACACACTCCAGATTGCGATTTCGAAACCGGGAGATTTCCGTTTTTATCGGTATGAGGTTTCTTAGAGCAATTTTAGGATATATTGTCGTTCAGGTGAGGCAGAAAACCAAGTAGCGCTATTTTTCTGCTTTGGCTTTTTAATCTGTGTTAGTCTGCGAAAATCAGTGACGGAGCTGTGAGGGAAATTCTTTGCTCTGATTGTTTTTTTCTGGATAGTTGAAGAGATGGAAGAAAAGAAGAGCCCGCATGTGATTGTGATCATGGCAGATCAGCTAAGGTTTGATGTTCTGTCTAAAGAGGTGGCCCCAAATATTTCTCAACTGCGGGAGGAGAGTGTTCAGTTCTCAAATGCCTACTGTAATTCCCCTCTATGCGTTCCAGCCAGGGGTTCTTTTTTTACTTCTACGTATCCCAATGCAAACGGGTGCCTGATCAATCCATGGAAAGAAGAAGATGCCTCGCATGGTCGTTCCTGCAATGAATTGCCAAATCTATACGAGTTGATGGAGAATGATTGGGATAGCTGGCATACAGGGAAGCAGCATTTTTTTACAGAAGACTCGATTGATGAAAGAGAGTCCTCAAAGACCAAATGGATGAGCATCGAGAAGGGCTATGCCGCTTATCGCGAGGCTTTGGGAAAGAGAGCCCCTGGTGGGCCCGGATTTCGAGGGGTGTTACCGGAAATGATTGGAGGGGAAAAATCTTTTCCAACCCTTTATTCAATTCCGACTACCGGTTGTTATGAAGAGGGGTTTGATGCGTTTTTTGACGGTTATATTCTGAAAGAGTCTCTCGATGCCTTGAAGAATAGAGATAAGAGTAAACCGCTCCTTTTGAATGCAATGTTTCTCGCTCCTCATCCTCCGTTGGAAATCCCAGAACCCTATTTCTCAAAATTCAAGGATGTAGCATTGCCGGAAAATGTGGGCCAATGGAGCAAGGGGCAGTCTCCACTTCAGATGTATAACCTAACCGGATACTTTGGCACTCGTTATACAAAAAAAGATTGGGAGAAAATCTGGCCGGTTTATCTCGGCTTGGTAAACCTCCTGGATGATTGTGTGGGGCAGATAATCGATGAGCTGAAGGCGCAGGGTATGTATGACGAAAGCTTAATCGTGTTTACCTCTGATCATGGAGAGATGCTCGGTAGTCACTGTCTCTGGCAGAAGATGTGTCTGTATGAAGAGTCTGCGAGAGTCCCCTTATATTTTAAACTGCCGGAGGGGCAACACGCAGGGAGATCAATCAATGAAACGGTCATGCATATTGATGTGCTGCCAACGATTTGTGATTTGGTGGGTATTCCTAAAGAGAGCAGTTTTCAGGGAAAATCTCTGAAGGGCTTAATCGATGGAGGGGAGGTTGATGCGGATAGAGCTGCTTTTGTGCAATTTGACGGAAACGGAGCTAGGGGCAATTTTCAGCGATGCGTAGTGCAGAGCCAAAAGAAGTTGATCGTTGATATCTTTAAGGATGAAACCTTCTTCGAATTGTATGATCTGAAGAATGATCCGCAGGAGATGAACAATCTCGCTTTTGATGAGATCGAGGAGGTCGAGAAGCTCTTTGTCCTCTTGAGAGAGCATATGGGAAAGACAAACGATTTGCTGGAAATCGAGGAAGGTCGTTATGGGGAATTCTTACAGGGTTACAAGAGGTTGAAGGAGAGTGAATCCATCAGCTTATAAGATCCCTCCCGCCATATCTAGCTGTCTAGGCAGCCTCAATGAGGTTTCTCTGTCGTGCTAATAGATCTTGTGTTTGGCTATTTGAGAAGCAGGCTTTGGAAAAATATTTTTAGGCGTTTGTTATGATACGATTTTCTCTTTTAAAGATCCCTGTTTCGATTCACTGGATGTTCTGGTTATTGACGGCTTTTCTCGGTGGTGCTCTGCATGCACAAAGTCCGGAGTCGTGGCACCGTGTCATTGTCTTTATGTTCGCGGCGTTCATCTCGATCTTGATTCATGAATTTGGGCATGCTCTTACCGGATTGAGATTGGGTGCCAGCAATGTGCAGGTTTCGCTCTATGGCATGGGTGGATTGGCTCGTTTTGATGGGGCGTTCTTTTCGCGGAAATCGAGTATTTTGATGACGGCTGCAGGTCCCGGGGCGAGCATTGCGCTTGCGGGTGTCTTTTTCGTTGTGGGAAAGTTTTTGTTTTCGACCGGCTTTAGCCCTTCTTATGCATGGGAGCTGGTGAGGTATTTTTTTAATGTCGTTATTTTGATCAATATTTTCTGGTCGATCATCAATCTGCTTCCAGTGCTTCCTCTCGATGGA
>JAESUN010000001.1 GCA_016763045.1 Opitutaceae bacterium
ACCACCAGTGCGTTGTCGGTGGGGTAGGGTGACGAACGCGAGAAATGCGGCGCGGTGGTGAACCCGATCTGGTTGTTCACCACGATATGGACGGTTCCGCCTGTTCGATAGCCTGGGAGTTGTGAAAAATTAAAGACTTCTGCCACGATGCCTTGTCCGGCAAAGGCGGCATCTCCATGAATAAGAACGGGGATGACTTGTTTTCTTTCGGTATCACCAAGGAGGCGTTGTCGAGCTCTTGTTTTACCCTGGACGACTGGATCAACCGCTTCCAGATGACTGGGGTTTGAGGAGAGCCTGACGGAGAGCTCTTTGCCTGTGCGGGTTTTTACAATGGATTTGTAGCCAAGATGGTATTTGACATCACCGTCTCCAGCAACCGTATCCGCAATGTAGTTTTCTGCGAATTCTTCGAAGATAAAATCGTAGGATTTCTTGATTGTATTTGCGAGGACGTTCAAACGACCGCGATGTGCCATACCGATGACGGCTTCTTCCATTCCCAGCTCGGCGCAGTGTTCGATGAGACCATCGAGGCAAGGGATCAGAGTTTCACTACCTTCGAGGGAAAAACGTTTTTGTCCGACATAACGAGTGTGAATGAAACGTTCAAAGGTCTCCGCCGCATAAATTTTGCGGAGGATGCGTATTTTCTTTTTATCTGAAAAATTGGGTTTGGAAAATGTGGGCTCGAGTCGTTTTTGTATCCAACGTCTTGCTTCGGTATTTTGCATGTGGATGTATTCGATCCCGAGCTTTCCGCAGTATGTCTTTTTCAGCCCGGATAGAATCGTCCGAAGTCTCATCGGACCGCCATTCATGTAGTGGCCGGCATCGACGGTGCAGTCCAGATCTTCTTCCGATAAGTCAAATTCGGACAAATTGAGCATTGGTTGGATCGGGAGTGAGTCGGCCAATGGATCGATGTCTGCTGCGGCGTGCCCGAGTGATCGGTAGGCGTAGACGAGACTGTCCACTTTTGATTGACGCAGAATTTCTGCTGAACCAGGCTCGTCTTTCTTCGTTTGAGCAAGTGCGAATTCAAAACCTTCAAAGAATTTCTTCCAGGTTTCATCGACAGAATTCGCATCTTTTTTCCAAGAAGCGTAATAGGAATCTATTAAATCCAAGTTTGACCGATTTGCGTAGGTTGTCATTTTGCGTGGGCTAGGTTGATGAAGAAAATCCACCTAGCAATTCTTTACGTATTAAAATAGGTTATATTAAGAGGTTTTTTTTAGAGATCCACCGTCATTAGTTTTTTCATCGATCATCCGATGAAGTCTCGGTGGTTTTCTAGAGATGAAATTTAGATTATTAGAAGTATAAATGGTTAATAAACAATGAGAAATGATAAATTAGATCCATTGCTAGCAAAGGCGATAACAAAGCCTCTTATGGTGATGCTATCAGGTGTTAGTGATTCTAATACTGGTGCCCTTGTGATTGCGATGGAATCACTGGATGGGATTCTCTCTGAAAGAAGGGATCAGTTGCACCCTCAGTTGTGTCATTTCCTGGAAAACCGGAGTTACCAGAAAGCGTTACATTTTATCGAAAAGACAGATGGCTAAGAAAAAGGATCGCTACCCGGTTTCGGGGGAAATAAATCAAGGGCTGGGAGATGCCTTTGGCGGGCTGAGCTCAGTGGATTTTCCTTCTGGACCCAAAGGGCCTGTGGAGGTGCATGACTTGGGGGTTCCCTCAGCCACCGAGCCGAAAAAGCGAAACCGTGGTAGAGTCGATGTTATTCGCCAGAAGGCAGGACGTGGAGGGAAAACCGTAACGGTGGCATCTGGCTTTAAAGGGATTTCCGAGAAGGAGCTTCAACAAATGGCGCGAGAATTACGACAATCCTGCGGTGTAGGGGGAACACTGAAGGGAAGGATCATCGAAATCCAAGGCGAAAAGAGAGATGAAGTTTTTGCCTTTTTGGAAAGGGCAGGATTTCGTCCGGTCAGAGCAGGGGGCTAAGGCTATATTGCTAAAGCTTGTGCCGCCTGTGAGTTTTTCAGTATCTTGGCAATGATGAGGGCCGATTTAGCTCTATTGAGGGTATAGAGATGGTAGCCTGGAGCTCCATACTTGATTAATTCAGCAATTTGTTCTCCAGCCCAGATGGCACCGATTTCTTCAGTGGCGATGGTGTCTCCTGTGACGGATTCTAATTGATTGAGAAGTTGAATGGGGATTGTTGCACCACAGGCTTTTGAGAAACGGAGAATTTGTTCCAGGGAGAGCACTGGCATGATGCCAGGGATGATCGGGATGGTAATGCCTTTTTTTCGGCAACGTTCAACAAAGCGGAAATAAACTGCATTATCAAAGAAGAGTTGTGTGATAATGAAAGAAGCCCCTGCATCTACCTTTATTTTGAGATGCTCGATGTCTTTATCACTTGAACTGGCTTCAGGATGTTTCTCAGGATAAGCACCGATTCCTATTCCAAGATCAGGATATCGATTTTTGATCAAGGCCACGAGATCTGATCCGTAGCGAAGGCCGTTTTTGTGTTGTGTGAAAATGTTTTGTCCTTTGGGAGGATCTCCTCTGAGAGCCATGATATTCCTATATCCTGCCTCATAGGTTTTATCGAGGTGATCACAGAGAGAATCTTTTGAGGCTCCAACACAGGTGAGGTGTGGAACGACAGAAAGTCCGTACTCATTACGTAGCAAAGAGGCGACCCGGGAGGTTTGCTTCTGAGTGCTGCCTCCGGCTCCGTATGTAACGGAAACGAACGAAGGTCTAAGCGGCTTTAGGGCTTCAACGGTTTGGCAAAGGTGGGTTATGCCAGCTCCATCTTTAGGAGGGAAGAATTCAAAGGAACTGACGGGTGACTCGTCTTCATATAAAGAGTGAACAAAAGGATTTTCTGAAAAAAGCATACATATCAACATCTGCGAATATGTTTATATGTAAAGAAATAAGTAAGGCGCCGGACGGATTTAGACGGTTGAGGATTTAGATTTTTTGTTTAGACGTTTAGCGATATGGTCTTTGCCCAGCCAGCTATTGGCCCAGCTGGAAGT
>JAESUN010000103.1 GCA_016763045.1 Opitutaceae bacterium
GAGAATATGAGAGCAGCTCAGGCAGCCCGTGCTTCGTCAGCGAAAAAGCTGCGGCTCTCTCAAGAAAAAGCAAAAAGGAGGCAGCAGCGCCATCAAATAGAGCTTGCTGGAAGGAAACGAAATAGTGGTTTTCGGAGTCTGTTGCGGGCTGATCTGAGACAGAACACCGGGCTAAAGCGCGCATTCCTATTGAAGGAAATCCTGGGTCCTCCAGTTGGAGTAGAATCAGGAACTCTCCCTCGAAAATAAGAAGTGAGCCTTTTGTTGGGCTTGGTTCTTATTGAAGGAGACAATTCTGATACTTTGCATGGAGCTTTTCCCTCTCTTAGGGAAGCGTCGTGATACCGATGTCAGTTGTTGGCATCCGGAAGAGTTGTCCCTCTTTCTCTACATTCAAGTTTTTGCCAATAGAGTAGGTGATACTGACGGCTCCATTTCGGAGGATCGATTTGCTTTCTCCTTCAGCAAGTGTCCCGGAAAAGAGGATTATTTTATCTTCTTTTTGCACGACTTTAACTCTTACAGAACCAAGTGCGACAAGAGTAATCTGATCCGAAGTGGCTGCGACGACGGTTGAAGGTAAGTCAGTCGCAGTGGATGGAGTCCCTGAGCTAATAATTGACTGAATGACCCAGATGATGGCGACGAAGATCAAAACACCGCCCAGAGCAATCGCACCCAGTTTAATATTGGTTGGGGTCAGCAGGTGGATTAGTTTTTCTTTTGAAATAAATTCAGAAATTGGGCGCCGTTGTTGTTTTTCTGTTTGAAGGGGGGCTGAGGCCACTTTGCTGTCTTCGGTAGTTGGTTGCTCAGAAGATTCTTCCGTTTCCTCTGAAAGTTCCATTCTTCCAAAAAACTCTCCACGGGAATCTCTACGGGAATCTCCTTTTTCAGCTAATAAAGTCGCGGTAAAATCTGTCATAATTTTATCGGCGTTTATTTTCAGGCAGTTGGCGTATGTTCTTAAAAATCCCCGAACATAAATATCCGGTAAATTAATATCGAAATTGTTGGCTTCAAAACTATCCAGGAAATCACCACGGATTTTTGTGATTTCGGCAGCTTCTCGGATAGAAATACCGCGACGTTTTCTGGCTTCTTCAAGGCGTTCTCCAATAGTTTGCATAATCGTTGTGTGAAGCAATAAACCCTAATACCCCATGAAATAGGAGTGAAAAAGATTTTCTTATTACATCACTGTTAGGATTTTAGAGACTCTGGCAAGTATTCTTCAGCGGAGTTCTCAGATAATCCCCTTTGTTCAAAAAGGTTATGACTCTCAGAGAGAGTCAGGATCGACGAGGATTTCGCGAGGAGAAGACCCATTTTCAGGTCCAACGATACCTCGGGATTCGAGTTGTTCCATCAAACGAGCTGCCCGATTGTAGCCGATCCGCAAACGACGTTGTAGCATGGAGGTGGAAGCTCGTTTCGTATTTCTGAGAACGTCAAGAGCCTGTGGATAAAGTTCATCTTCTTCTTCTTCCATCTCTTCATCGCTCCCTGAAGCGTCGATCTGTTGCTGAACAGCCTCAGCGAATGCAGGTGGGCCATTAACCTTAAGAAAATCGACAATATTGGTGATTTCTTCATCTGCAACAAAAGCACCTTGAGATCTTTCGAGTTTGGATGAGGCAGGAGGGGAGAAAAGCATGTCGCCTCTTCCGATTAACTGCTCGGCTCCTCCTGAATCCAAAATCACACGACTATCTACTTTTGAGGCCACCTGAAAGGCGATGCGCGATGGAAGATTGGCCTTTATAACACCAGTGATAACGTTGGTCGAAGGACGTTGTGTTGCAATGATGAGATGGATTCCTGCGGCACGGGCTAACTGAGCCAGTCGGGCAATACCAGTTTCAACATCGGCAGGTGCTACCATCATCAAGTCAGCGAGCTCATCAACGATAGTGACGATGTATGGCATTTTTTCAGGAATCTCCAGTTCGTTATCACGCGGTACTTCGAGATCAAGATCTTCGTTTTGTTCCCCTAGCTCAGCTTCCGTTGGTGCAGAAGGAGTCTCTTCTTCGAGTTTTTTGCGTCCATTAAATCCGGCGATATTACGAACACCTATCTTGGCAAAAATTTGGTAACGTTGCTCCATTTCCGAAAGAAGCCATTTCAGAGCTCCGGGGACTTTTTTTGGATCAGTTACCACCGGGATGAGCATATGTGGCAGGTCGTTGAAAACTTTCAGTTCAACGATCTTTGGATCGATCATAATAAAGCGAAGATCCTCAGGGCTCGAATGGTAGAGGAGGGAGGTGATAATGCTATTAATACAGACCGTTTTTCCGGCACCGGTTGCACCGGCGATCAGAAGGTGGGGCATTCTTGTTAGATCCGAGATAATTGGTTTTCCGCCCACGTCACGTCCAAGGGCGATCGGTATCTCTAATTTTGCACTAGCTTGAGCCCAATCTTCAGACTCGAGGATTTCACGAATGCCGACTGCGTTCGGGTTGTTGTTGGGTACTTCGACTCCGACACAACCTTTTCCTGGGACGGGTGCCAGAATTCGCACAGATTGGGCCCGCATACCTAAGGCGATATTTTTGTCGAGACTGCTGATCTTTTCCACTCTTACTCCGGGAGCCGGAAAGATCTCATAACGAGTAATAACCGGTCCGATATGTATTTCTCCCAAAGTTACTTCAACACCGAATTCAGAAAGAGTTCGAAGGAGTTGCTCTGCTTTTACAGAATGTTCTTCTTCTGTTTCCTCCATGGGAGAGTGGACCTGTTCTTGTAGCAGGTCCAGAGTAGGGAAAGTGTAATCCCCTCGAGTGGCAGGAGGCTGAATATTTGCTTTCTTTGTTTTTGCCGGAGCAATGAATGTGATATCGGTTTTATTCTCCCCTACAGGAGCTTCGGTCGGTTTGCCGAATTTCTTTTTGATTCTGCCGGCAGGCATTTCTCTCACTTCTTCGTCACTTTGAGGTGTTTCCTGGCGGGACTCTCTTTTAGGAATGGAAAACGTCTTAACTACCGGGGCCGCGGCTTTGTTTATTTCTTTTTCTTTGGCTTCTATCTCTTTCCCTTTGGCTTTCGCTTCTTTCGCCAGCTGTTTCAGCTCTTTGTTTTCGGCACGTTTCTCGCCGCGTTCTTTTCGCCAGACTTGAAAATTCTCCAGGACCCGATCAAATTCTGTGGTGATATCTCTAGTTATAATGAAAAGGAGGCCAAGATGGTAGATGACGAGAAAGATCATTCCTGACCCGAAGCTTCCCAGATAATTTTCGAGGAACTGTTCGTAGAGGAGAAAACCGATCAGTCCTCCCGGTCCTGAGGTATAGATCGATTTATCATCAAAGAAGCTCACTTGCATGCTGGCAAGCGCACTGACTGAGATGATACAAAGAATCATGGCGATGGCCCGGGGAAAAACCGCTCTTTTTACTCTTCTGAGAAGAATCCAACCTAGCCAGATGAGAAAGGGAGGGAGAAGCCAAGTGGATGCTCCCATGATGCGAAAAGAATACCAGGAAACTTCAGAACCGAACATTCCTACCATGTTAACATCAGAAGGATCTGTTGTTAGATGGTGGCTTTGTTCGGGTTGATAATCAAGATAAGAGACTAGGAGAAGAACAGAGAGAAGAGCGCATACCGTCGCCCAGGCCCATTTCCCCTGTCTGCGGGGAGCCTGAAAAGAAGGGACTCTTTTTGAATTGGAACTAGCCTTTTTTGCCATTTGATTAAATTTGATTACTAAATGGCTCTCGAAGCGAATAAAAATCAAATTAGCCTAATTAATATAATTTCGACCAATAAAACCGTTTTTTAAATTTGAAATGATAGGACCTCTTTTTTTAAAGCCAATTTACCAAGAGCGAGTATGGGGCGGACGCTGTTTAGCATCTGACCTTGGTCGTCAGCTACCTGAAGGGAAAGTTATTGGAGAAAGTTGGGATATAGTGGATAGGGAAGAGGCTCAATCAGTGGTGGTTTCCGGGGCTTTTGCTGGGCAGAGCTTACGTAAAGTAATTGAGGAAAACACTTTACAAGTTATGGGCCCGTATTTTGACGCTCAGCGTCCGTTCCCTTTATTGGTGAAATGGCTGGATTGTCAGGACCGGCTTAGTTTGCAGGTGCATCCACCCGCATCGATTGCAGCTTCTCTTGAGGGAGAGCCTAAAACGGAAAATTGGTATGTTGCGGCGACCACCGATGAGGCTTCACTTATCGTGGGATTAAAAAACGGGGTAACTCGTTCGCAGTTTGAAAAAGCGATTGATGACCAGACTTTGGAGTCGTGCGTTCATCGGATTGGTGTAAAGGCTGGTGATTCCATTTTGGTAGAGAGCGGTCGCATACACGCAATTGATGGAGGGAATCTGATTCTCGAGATACAGCAAAATTCGGATACGACCTATCGTGTTTATGATTGGGGTCGGGTTGGCTTGGATGGAGTTCCGAGGCAGTTGCATGTCGAAAAATCACTCAAGAGTATCGACTTCGATGATCTTGAACCAGCTGTTTTAGAAGCGGAAAAAGGGGATCAA
>JAESUN010000104.1 GCA_016763045.1 Opitutaceae bacterium
AGGTGGCTCAATCTGCAGATGGAGTTGTCGTTGGGAGTGCTTTGGTTAATTGTATTAAGGATGAATTGGGCGATAGGAGCCGAATGTTGGATCATTTACGTGAAACGATAGTCGATCTGGTGGCCGGTGTTCGTGATCCCAAGAGAGTGGACCTCGCTTAAAAATCATTGTCTCTTTGACTCAGGATTCTCCCATATTTTTGTTAGCTGGTTATACTGCTGTTGGCAAAACTGAACTTTCTTTGCAGTGGGCGGAGCAAAATGATGCGGAAATTGTTTCGTGTGATGCGCTTCTCTTTTACAGGGGGATGGACATTGGAACAGCCAAACCTGATGTAACGGAACGGGAGCAGGTTCAGCACCATTTGATTGATATCTGTGATGTGGATGAACCGATGGATATTCGCAGCTATCTGCGAAAGGCCGAAGAGGCAGTGAGAGATATTCAGGCAAGGGGGAAGAAGGTGCTCATAACGGGAGGAAGTGGGTTTTACTTAAAAGCATTTTTTGCGCCGGTGGTAGATGATTTACCTGTCGATGAAAGTCTCAGAAAAAAACTGGAATCTCGATTATCACAAGACGGATTGGCTGATCTTGTTTCGGAATTAATTGAATTAAATCCAGTCGGCCTCGAAGATTTGCTGGATATTAATAACCCTCGCCGAGTTGTCCGAGCGCTCGAACGGTGCCTCATTTCAGGCAAATCAATCGTTCAACTCAGAGAAGATTTTCTCAAGGGGTCCAATTGGTTAATGGAGAGAGAGAGGAAGATAGTATTGCTGGAACGACCTGTGGATGAACTCAAAGAAAGAATAGAGACGAGGGTTCAGAAGATGATCAATCAAGGATTGATTCAGGAAGTAGAAAGCTTGTTACTTCAGGGAATCAAAAAAAACCACAGCGCCTCATCGGCCATCGGGTATAGGGAAACCATTTCTTGGCTGGAGGAAAGTCGAAAAGACGTGGAGGGTTTAATGAAAGAGATTGCGATGAATACCAGGCGATTGGTGAAGAAGCAGAGGACTTGGTTTCGACACCAACTTCCGGAGCATAATATTGTTCACGTAAGTGATGCTGATGAGGGGACAAATGCTTTCTCCCGCTTATTCAACTAATATCTAAATTTGTTGGGAGAGTCGGTATCGACCTGCTCCATTTTATTGTTTTTCGTATTCTCCCTTCGATGTTTTCTTCAGGACTGTGAATCCAGAAGCTTTGGCATCACTGATAGAGAGAGGTTTACTGTAGAAGGGTGTGTTAACCTTTTGGGGGGCTGATCGTCGAACTGCCTGTCCACATTTTGGGCACTCGGATAATTCGGAAGCTGTCGCTTTTTGAGCCAATTCAAACCCTTTTCCACATAATTTACACGGAATCTTACAGGGTTCGTATTGGTAAAGAGGCATGCGTTCGTTGGCTCTGTTTGCCTCGGTAAGAGAGAGGCTAGCTCCTATATCTTTTAAAATCCGCCTTTGGTGATCTCTTGCCGAAGCATTTCACGGATAATCAGGTTTTGCTGAGTATTTGCATTCAACTGAGCTAGTTGGCTGGATGTTTGATCAAAGTCTTCTCCTTCAGAAACCCCTTTGGGTACTTCCGTTGATTCGACATAGAGGAATGTTCCCGTTTCTGCGTTCACAATCATATCTGAAATTTCACCTGCAGAAATTTGTTCAAGACGTGCAAGCAGAGAGTAGTCAAAACCAGAAGGTGGAGCCCGGAGGGTAAAGGCCGGCCAAGTTTGTGTTTTCAGTCCTGCTTTTTCAGCCGCATCGGAAAAGCTATTACCAGCGGCTAATTGTTCGGAGAGATTTGTTTGGAGTTCTTTTCCTCTTTCAATGAACTGTTCCTTTTCTTGAGCTGCCCTAAAGTCTTTTGTTACGGTGTCTCTTACGTAATTAAATTCAGGGATATAGGAAATGAGACGATCATTGTAGAAAATGATAATGGTTGAATTACCCACTGACAACGGATCAGAAAACCAATGCTTCTCAGAGAGTTTGAAGGCTTCATTAACGATCTGTTGATTCCAAAGGCCTTGTTCAGGGGTTTCGGTAGAGCTAAAAGCGGGCACCACTTTGAGGACTAGTCCTTTTGTTGAAATAGCTGTAGAGAATTCTCCGGAACCTCGTGGGATATTCTTTTCAAATAAATTGTAGGCAAAATCAGACGCTTCCTGAATAGCTCTGTTTCGGGCTTCAACCAGTTTTATTTCAAGTTCGACCTGAGTGCGGACCTCCTCGAAGGTAGCTTCTTCTTCGATTGCATCTGGTTGGGCCACGTCGATCTCCGAAGCTCTGGGTTTTTTGAAACGTGTTTTATTTAATTCAAAGTAATTTTGGAGAAAAGCTTCATCTGGAGGGTCGATCTGATCAAAGTATCGTTCTGAGTTGAAAGCTACGTAAGTGACTTCCATTTTCTCTGGAATTTCGTAGCTGAAAGTATTGGCTTTAAAATATTCGATCAGTTCTTCCTCTGATGGAGTGATGCTGAAAGAAAGGTCTCCGATTTCTAGGGTCGCTTGCCCCACTGTCCATTTTGTTTTTGTCCTGGCGAGCTGGGCGCTTGTTTCGGAAGGGAGAGCATAGCCAGGGCCTCCGAGGAGTTTTTGGGTCTCTATCATACGATAGTCATCGATGATAATCCGAGCAATCGTTGCTTCCTGTAAATTCTGGCTGGTACTTAGGTTATCGAGGAAATCGTTATAAACGATGAGGTCAAAAACACCATCTGTTCCCATGAAGATAGGTAGGGTCTGAATATAGGCTTCTTTTTGTTCTTCAGTTGGATTGGGAATATGTAGCTGATCTGCTAGATGCAGAGTGGTTGCTCGGTGGAAAGCGTATTCTTTTATTTGCTCAGAATTGAATCTCTGACGTGAGGTTTGTAGATAGGCACTCACTTCGGCCGCTCGAAAGAAATCACGTTGTTCTTTCTCGGAATTGAGGGGAGTTCCAAAGAAGTTTCTTTCTTTGACTGTTGGTTGTCCGCTCCCGAGACCGGGGAATTCGCCAATCGTGAAGACGAACGAGACGATCAATACTGCCAATAGGACAATAAAGAGAACTTGATAATGTTTTTGAAAGCGGGTTTGAAGCCAAGAAATCATAATATGCCCAATTATTAAAAGGGGCTGATGCTAGGAGTGAGATACCGAGTGTCAATTGACAAAGAAACGGATGTTAAGACTCCTCCTGCTGAAGTTTTTCTAATTTGAAGAGGAACTTAGCTGGTTACTGTAGAGGAGGGGAGTTGAAGCTGCTCAATCAAGGAGGCCATTGTCTCAGTCCCAAATGTTTCTTCTACCCATGATTGGCGTTTTTCTCGAAAGTGCGTTACGATTGGATCGCCGTTTTCGATAAAGGCTTCTCCAGGAGTTCCTCCGTAGCGTGAGAAAAGAGTAGAGAATTTCTCTAGATGGATGTTTTCCAGTGGAAGAGCTGGTTGAAAATGGTGGTCGAGTGAAGTTTCGTTTTCTGACGGAGGAATATTTGTGAGGAACTTCAAATCCACCAGCCGATTCAGACTCTCATTGAGTATTTGAGTTGGAATGCGAGTTAAGTGGGTGAGCTCAGAAGCTGTGTAGGGATCGGCGCATTCTTTAAAACGGCGACAAACGAGGACAAGGATAAGAAGAGAGAGGTGTTCTCTAGATTCCTGACTCAGGTCATTCCAGGCAGTTTGGCCGCTTCGGGAATCGGCGTTTTGAATAGCGTAGGTAATTTGACCGCCCAGTAGAACAATAAACCAAAAGATAAAGAGCCCAACCATCAATATCGGAACGATGCCGAGAGAACCGTAGAGGCTGTGGGAAAGAAGGACTCTGCGAAAGTAGAGAAATGCCAGAAGGTTATTCAGGTATAGCAGTCCTATGACAACCGTTGCTCCGATAATGGCCGGGATCCAATAGACATTCGTGTTTGGAATAAATCGATAAAAGAGGGTCAACAAGCCGACGAGGACAAAAAGTGAAATAAGAGGTGCTCCGGATGAAAGGAAATATCTGATGAGTGTGCCTCCAGGAATTTGTTGCAGGATGGAAGCGAGGGCTGCGGCGGAAAGCATCGTTAATCCGGCAAAGACGAGAACTGCTCCTAGAGTGATAGCTGTCCAATAGAATACGATTCGGAGTAACCAATTTCGCCCTCGTCGAACCCCCCATATATTATTAAAAGCGTTTTCAACTGAAGTGAAAAGTTGGATCACAATCACAATCAAGACGAGTAGTCCCGCTATCCCAACAGCTTTGGACCGACTCCCTTCGATGAATTCGTTGAGCATGTTGACCACGGCTGATTGCTGTTGTGGTTCTTGCGCGCTTGTTTTCTCTGTTGAATCTTCGAACTCTTCCAGGTTTTCATATTGTGCCAGTTGAGGGGCGATGAAATGCAAGGCTTTGTTCAATGATTGAACAGCGACTTGAGGATCACTTCTTTCCAGAACCATACCGGAGAAAAGGACGGCGATCGCAACCATAGGGCCTAATCCAAGTAGAGAACTATAGCTGAGAGCCGAAGCTCGACTGGTCATCTTGTTTTCAATCAAACCTGTCCAGGTGATCGAAAGAATTCGGAGTAAAGAAAAGCCTCTTCCTTTAAGTGTTTTATCTCCCAGTGTTTCCGCTTTCCAGAGGTCTCTCCGTAGAGTCGAAATGAAATGACTGCCTTTTTTGACTGTTTTTTTAAGCAGCGATGAGGGGTTCATGAGGTCGAATCCTCTTTAAGGTGAAAATGTTGAAATTCTACACCTGTTGCTCTTTTGAAGGTTTCAACGGCAACTAGAGTATCCTTAGAAAGGCAAATCCCAAAGCCCCGGCTAGCCCGATGAAAGAGCTGACGAAGATGGCCGTTAAGTTTCTGCATAGAGTGTTTAAAAAGAGTCCTGCCGAAATGAAGATGGTGGCCCAAATTAAAAGTTCATTACTTTGTGCCCAGAAAAGATAGCAAAAAAATCCCAGTCCAAAAGCCGCTCTTAGGCGGATGATTGAAAAAATAGAGACTTGTAGAAAAAGGATAACGCAGAGGAGTAAATCAACAATCCCGAGAAGGAAAAGGGGGTTACTTAAGCCTTGAAGCATTTTGTCCGTGTCTAGATCGTTCAAGCTAGGGACTAGTAGAGCTGCTGCCATGATGAGCAGGATGAAAGCATTAAAGAGAATGCCTATATTTGTCGCAAGTGCGACATCTCCACTTCGATCTCTTTTATCGGAGGTCTCTTCAGTCTTTCCTTCCGCTGCTGCGAGCATGTCCGTTACGAGGATGGGTGCGTCTTCTTCTTTCTGTGTATTAAGGGTAACGACGTCTTCTTTTTGTTTTATGCGGAGCTTCTTTTTTTCAGGAAAAAGAGTTGTGATCAGTTGCTCATCCGTTGAGATCTGAACCCATTCTTCAGTCGTTGACTCATAGTAAAAAGTGTCTCGATCAACTTGCTCGGCTTCGACCAGAGAGGAAAGTTGCTCTATTGTGAATGGCCCACGAGCTTCTTCGTCACCTTCTTTTCGGATGTAAAATTCCTCCATAATTGATTTTAGCGTATGCTTATGAATGCTTTATGTAATAGGTTCAAGGAGATTGTTTTTATTGGGTTACAGCTAATTAAAGAGTGATTCGACATGGAATCACATCTTCTTGAGCGTTCTTATTCCAAGAAGGTGTAATCCTGTCTCTAGAATGAGCAGTGTTCGATGGCAAAGAAGGAGTCGTCTTGCTTTGATGGAGTCATCATCAACCAGAACTTTATTATTGTTATAGAAGCTACTGAACACGCCGGATAATTCATAGAGATAGGTGCAGAGAATATGAGGACGGAGAGATATCGTTGTTTGGTTTAGGCTTGAGACGAATAGGATTATCTTTCGAGCCAAGTTCCGTTCTTCCTTCGTTTCTAGCTCATGGAGTTCTCTTGGGGGGAGAGTGTTCAGGTCAATACCGGCTTTGCGGAAAATACTATGGATGCGAGCTACAGCATAGAGTAAATACGGGGCAGTATTCCCCTCAAGGCTCAGTAGTTTGTCCCATGCAAAAACGTAGTCTCCTGTGCGGTTCTGGCTGAGATCGGCATAAATGAGTGCACCGATTCCGACCGCTGAAGCTATTTCCGCAGCTTCTTTGCGGGGTAAACCAGGATTTTTTCCTTCTACGGTCTTATGTGCCCGTTCCTCTGCTTCTGCCAAGAGTGCTTTAAGGCGGATAGGGTTTCCGATTCGGGTTTTAATAGCTTTTCCGTCTTCTCCTAGGATTGTTCCAAAGGTGACATGATGAAAGTGGGGAGTTTTCGGTCGGTTGCCTGGAACCACTTTTGGGAGGTTAGTTGTAGTTGTTCAAAGTGGTCAGACTGGCGACTGTCGGTAATGACTATGATATGATCGGCCTTAAAATGCTCAGCCCTGTAGATCATGGTGGCAAGGTCAGTGGAGGCATAGTTGCTGGCTCCATCAGATTTGCGAATGATAAAGGGTTGGGTAGCAAAGCGAGAATGTTCTGGGTGAAAGACGACTAAAGCGCCCTTGCTTTCCTCTGCAATCTTGAGATCCGTCAATTCCTGATAAACTTTATCGACCTTATCTCGGTAGAAACTTTCTCCGAGGTAATGATCAAATCGGATATCAAATTTTTGGTAGATCTCCTCAATCGATTCGAGGCTCAATTGGTTTACTTTTTCCCATAGAGCAATGCTCTCGGGTTCGCCATCCTGCAATTGAACCAGTTCATTGCGGGCTTCGTCGAGGGCTTCGGGGTCTTCTTTGGTGATTGCACTGGCTTTTTTATAGAGCCGTTCGAGTTCTTCCGATGGATCGGCTTCCAATGCCTTGGAATCAAGGAAGTGTTTGTAGGCATAAATAATCAGCCCATACTGCGTTCCCCAGTCTCCAATATGGTTATCCTTGATGACGTTTGCTCCACAAAAAGCGAGAAGTCGGGAGATAGCTTCACCGATGACAATGGAGCGGATGTGCCCGACATGCATTTGTTTAGCGGCATTCGGAGAGGAGAAATCTACGACGAATATTTTATCCTTATAAAGCGCGCTGGCATTGGTTTTGAGAAGTTGCTCACTGGCGTAAGTCTCGAGCCAATTAACGAGAAAGGATGGCTTTAGAGTGAAATTAATGAACCCTGGGCCTGCGATGGAGATTTCAAAAGAAGTATTGAGGACGTTATCTGCCTGTAATCTTTCGACAATCTTTGTAGCCACTTCCCGTGGGTTTTGCTGTTTTTTCTTTGCATAAGAGAGAGCGCCATTAACTTGGAAATCGCCAAAGCGAGGATCTGCGAGTCGGGTGCTGGCATCAAAGTCAGCAACAGGAATATTCATTTCTGCCGTCACTTCACGAATAGTTTTCTCTAAGTTTGTTTGGATATCGAACCAAGGTTCCATTCTGCTCATCAAGTAGTTATGCATCGTAGATTCAAGACTAGAATCCAGGATTCTTGTAGGTATGTTAGAGCCAAATTGTCCCAGGCAGTATGCGGTGAAGAAGATTTTCTTATGGTTTCTAGGTAATATGAGCTCGACAAACTTGTTCCAATAAGCTAATGATTAGGGTTTTAGGTGAAGAAGGGCTTCTTCCTTTTTCACCCTTTTACTACTATGAATAAACGAACGATTCCAAGTCGTCGGTTCATTAAACCGTCATATACTTACTTGATTGAAAAGAAGCGAGATGGGGGCGAATTCACACAAGAGGAAATTCGCTACATTATCGATTCAATCCTTGATGGTGAAATGCCTCAATATCAATTGGCCGCCCTTTCGATGGCTATTTATTTCCAGGGAATGTCTGCTCAGGAAACAGCTGTTTTGACCGAAGAAATGATGTTTTCGGGGGAAGTCATTGATTTGTCTCATATTGCTAAGCCGAAGATTGATAAGTATTCAACTGGGGGCATCGGAGATAAGACATCTTTGGTGCTTGTGCCCCTAGCGGTTGCTAGTGGTATTGTTTTCCCGATGATGTGCGGAGAGGAGCAGGACTATGTTATTAGTTCGCTGTCCAAGCTAGGGGCTATCCCAGGGTTTAAGAGTGATCTTTCGATTGATGAATTCATTTCGCAATTAGAGACTGTAAGCGGAGCGTTCGCAAAACAAAGCGATGAATTGGCTCCGGCAGATGCTAAGATGTTTGCGTTACGTCGTAGCACTGGGACTATTCCAAGTATTCCTCTCATTACGGGAAGTGTCTTGAGTAAGAAATTGGCCGAAGGAGCAGAGGGCTTGGTTATCGATGTTAAGTGGGGGAATGGATCCTTTATTAAAGACTTAGAAGTAGCTAAGCAGTTGGCTCGTTCGATGGCTCGGGTGGGACGTTCACTGAAGCGTCGTTGTGTGGCATTGGTCACAGATATGAATCAACCATTGGGTGACACTGTTGGCACATCCTTGGAATTAAAGGAAGCGATTGCTTTGCTTAAGGGTGAAGGAACGGAAGATATGCAGGAGCTTATTCTGAAGCTGGGAATGGAGATTGTCCGCTTGGCTGGTGTTGCTGGATCTACTTTGTCTGCTAAACAGACTGTTGAGAGGCACATTAAGGACGGAACTGCCTTGGAGAAGTTGAAA
>JAESUN010000105.1 GCA_016763045.1 Opitutaceae bacterium
ATGAAAAAGCCTCGGTTCTTAAAACCCTCTATGGTCCAAGAATTTATAGCGAATCCTTCACCACCGCTCTTCCATCTATTCTGACCAAAGGACAGTGGCGCCTACACCTTAACCCAAAACTCGGAGATTTCTTTGGCAAAGACTACATCCGTCTGCGCGCCGGTGTTAGCTACAGCTTTAGTGATTATTTCGAAGCAAATATAGAAGGAGGCACTTATTTCTCAAATCCCTTTCAAGGTGAAAGCCGAACAGGTCTCAGTAACATCAAGCTAGGAGCAAAGTACAGCTGGTGGGATGTCAAGGAATCGGGCTACAATCTCTCTGTCGCTTACTCCGCTGACTTTCCCCTGAATGATCCCCCCCTCGAGCTGACCGATGGATACGCTCGATTTGAACCATCCTTTTCTGTGAGTCGTGAAATCAACGAAAATCCAGCGACAATGCTCTACTTAAATGTTGCTTACAGATTTATCAACGACTCCCCCTTTAACACAAACCCCGTAATTCCTATCCCTCGAAACAGGTTCATCCTTCGGCCAGGAATCATTTATTATCCAGGAGGCAAATTTCGCTACGGAGCTGAACTCGAGTACCGAACAACCGCTTTGGGTTCTATCCGAGCCAATCCGGAATTCTACACCGATTACCTCGGTACTCCCGAATACACCCTGGCCTTCGAAAGCATCCACGAAATCATTTTCTCTCCGAGCATCACATGGTTTCCGACAGAAGAAATTCGCAAAGGATTCTTCATCCCAGGAAATTGGGATTTAACGCTTAATCTAGACATCCCCATCATCACCGAGACCCACGAGAACCTAGGAGTTGCCCTACGTTTCCGCTGGTACTATGACTACCAAAAGCAGATAAACACCCAACTGAAACGTCTTCGTATCTGGAGCCGTGACGAAGAACTCTAAGCTTTCCCAAAGAACGTCTTGAGTGTCCTCGTGAAATACTGCTCCTTCATCTTCTAGCATATCCTTAATGCCGTCCCTTTTTTTGTCTCTTCTTATTCTCCTGATGGTTCTCTGCCCGCTTCCCGACCTGGAAGCAAAAGCGACAACGGATGACTACGCCGGTGCATCCGCATGCCTGAGCTGTCATAAAACTGAATATAAGCAGTGGCAGAGCTCTGATCACCACAAAGCAATGCAACTCGCAACTGCCGACTCCGTGCTTGGCGATTTTTCAGGAAAAACAGTTCATTTCCATGCGATCGAAAGTAGGCTCTATCGGAAAGAAAATCGTTTCTTGATAGACACGCTCGATCAAAGCGGAACCACCAAAACATTCGAAATAAAATATACCTTTGGGTTTTATCCCTTACAGCAATATCTCATCGAGCTAGATGATGGTTTTATTCAAGCCTTAAACATTGCGTGGGACTGCCGCCCGATAGAACAAGGAGGTCAACGCTGGTTTCATCTACAACCAGATGAAAAAATAACACCCGAGCACCCTTTTTTTTGGGATCGCCACTTTCAGAATTGGAACAGTCGCTGTGCGGATTGTCACTCAACCAATCTCTCCCAAAACTACGACGCTGATTTACATCGGTTTGAGACCACCTGGTCGGAAATCAATGTCTCTTGCGCAGCCTGCCATGGCTCCGGTTCAGAGCATATTGCGCTGGCAAATTCAAAAAAACTTTCCCCTGAAAACACAGGATTTTCGCATTCGCCCAAACAACCTCTCCAGTGGATCTTTAAGCCGGGAGATCCCATTGCGCATCCTCAAGGTAAAAAAAATGCAGATGAGATAAACATGTGCGGCAGCTGTCATGCCCTCCGTACTCAATTGACAGAGGCCTCTGCCGGACAAATTTTTCATGACTCCAATCGCATCCAATTACTCGAGGACGGGCTTTACTTCCCCGATGGGCAAATAAGAGAAGAAGTTTTTGTTCTCGGTTCATTTTTGCAGAGCAAAATGTTTGAAAAAGGGGTTACTTGCAGTGACTGCCATAATCCTCATAGCGGTAAGTTACGAATACCCGGAAATGGCCTGTGTCTGCAATGCCACGATTCACAAACCTTCGATACTCCGAAGCACCACCATCATACAATCAATACCCCAGGCGCAGCATGCGTCAGCTGTCACATGCCCACTCGTACGTATATGCAAGTAGACGACCGTCGTGATCACAGCTTCACTATTCCCAGACCCGGCCTTTCCCAAGAACTCGGTGTCCCAAATGCCTGTATGCAATGTCATGTGGGTGAAACCGTCGAAGGAGAACAAAAAGATCACTCTTGGGCCAGCCAAGAGCTCCTAAAATGGGGCGTAGAGCCTAACAACGACCATTGGGCTTTTTTGAATCAACGCGCCCTGATAGGAGATGTTTTAGTAACGCGGGCTTTAACAAATGAAATCACGCAAAGCCCTATCTCCAATCTGGTAAGAGCAAGTTTGTTGCAACAACTTGCAGGGATGCCTTCACGAGTGAGCGCAGAAACCGCAAAAAAAAGCCTGCGAGACGAAAGCCCTATGGTCAGACGTGCAGCCGTTACGGCCCTGCAAGCCATGCCTCCCTCCCTTCGTTGGCAATTATTATCACCACATCTGAAAGATCCCAGTCGTTCGGTGCGCTTTGAAATCGCTGCGAACTTGGCTGATATTCTGAACCAATTACCTCCCGCAGAACAACCCGATTTGGCTGCTCTCATAGAGGAATACCGGGCTTCTCTTCACATTTCAGCTTCCTCTCCTGTTACCCAATCAGCCATCGCCACCCTCGAGATGCAGCTGGGAAATCTTGATGCCGCTGAAAAAGCCTATCTTCAAGCACTCCGCATCGAACCCAATTATGTGCCTGCCTTAATCAATCTAGCCGACCATTACCGGGGAACCAATCGAGAAAAAAAGGTAGAACACCTTCTCAAACAAGCGTTGCAGATAGCCCCGGACAGTGGCGGGGCACATCATAGTTACGGTTTATTCCTGATCCGTAAGCAAAACTACGACAAGGCCCTACCCCACTTGATGGCCGCCGTAAAGCAGACGGATGCTCAATCCCGTTATGCCTATGTCTATGCCCTTGCTCTGGATAGGCAAGGGCAGACCGAAAAAGCGATAGAAACACTTAAAGCAGCCGCAACCCGCTGGCCCAATCAATACGACCTCTTGATGATTCTGGTTAACTACCTCGACAAGACAGGCGATACAAAATCCGCGCTTACCTACCTCTCTGCTCTTTCCAAAATCGCTCCAGCCTCGCCCGAGGTAAAACGCTTAATCCAGAAACACCAACAGTAGCTGGAGTTTCTAGCAGCACTAAGTGATCCCATTGGGACGAAGAATATCGTGCCAAGCCCCAATCGACGGTCTTTATGATGACATAACTAGAGCCTTTACAAGATCGCTCGATGCCTATAGCGTTTTCCCTCACGTATTATTTATAGCTATAGTGCGATCCTACAGGGGAGGTATCAGCACTAAAAGCCTTGTTATTTAAGGATATCCATACCCCGATCCATACCCCGATCCATACCAATTTCCCAACTCCCCATTCATTAGAATACCATACAACATATACCACCATATGAATAAAAGAAACTGTACTCCCCTCAAAAAGCGGCGCCTTTCGGCCCTTTTTGCTGGGCTCGCAATTGCCTGCTCATTTGTAGCAGCAGTGCCAGGCACCGCTAAGGCGGAAAAGCCTAATATCCTCATTATTTGGGGAGACGATATTGGATGGTTCAATATCAGTGCTTATAACCGGGGAATGATGGGGTATCGCACTCCAAATATCGACAGAATTGCCAATGCAGGCATGCTCTTCACCGACGCCTACGGTCAAAATAGTTGTACTGCTGGACGTGCCGCCTTTATCACCGGTCAAAGTCCCTTTCGCACCGGCCTTTTAAAAGTCGGCTTGCCCGGAGCAAAAGAAGGCTTATCCGAACTCGACCCTACTATTGCAGAACTCTTAAAACCGCATGGTTACGTAACAGGACAATTTGGAAAAAACCATTTGGGAGATCTGGATGAACATCTACCTTCAAACCATGGATTCGATGAATTTCTGGGTAATCTTTATCACTTGAATGCCGAAGAAGAACCGGAAAACGAAGATTACTTCAAAGATCCGGATATGAAGAAAAAATTTGGGCCACGAGGTGTGATTCATAGTTTTGCTGATGGGAAAATAGAAGACACCGGACCACTTACGAAAAAGAGAATGGAAACAATCGACGAAGAAGTCACTTCGGCGGCCTTAAAGTTCATCGACAAAGCAGTTGCTGATAAGAAGCCGTTCTTCGTTTGGTACAATACCACCCGCATGCATATTTGGACTCACCTCAAACCCGAATCTGAGGGTGTAACAGGTCAAGGCATCTATGCGGATGGCATGGCGGAACATGATGGCATGGTGGGTGAGTTGCTGGATAAACTGGACGAACTAGGCATCGCCGATAACACCCTCGTGATGTATTCCACGGATAATGGAGCCGAATTGATGAGTTGGCCTGATGGTGGAATGATTCCTTTTCGAGGGGAGAAAAACACGACCTATGAAGGTGGATTCAGAGTACCTATGCTGGTCAAGTGGCCAGGTAAAATCAAACCCGGCCAAGTCTCAAATGAAATCATTTCCATGGAAGATTGGTTACCAACATTCTTGGCGGTTGCAGGTGATGATGACATCAAGGGAAAGCTATTAAAAGGGCACCGTGCCGGAAATAAAACGTTTAAGGTTCATCTCGATGGATACAACATGTTGCCTTACTTCAAAGGAGAAGTGGAAGAAAGTCCCCGAAAGGAAATGTTTTACTTCACCGACGATGGTTCTTTGTCAGCCCTACGCTACGGCGACTGGAAACTTATGTTTTCAGAACAAAGAGCACACGGGTTTGCAGTTTGGGAAGAACCGCTAGTGACACTAAGACTTCCAAGATTATTCAATCTGCGGCGCGATCCATTTGAGCGTGCTGAACATGAATCCATGGGTTATCGTAAATGGCAAATTGATAGGGTTTTTATGTTAGTACCCGCCCAGGCATTTGTTGGGCAATTCTTATCTACCTTCCAGGAGTTTCCTCCAAGGCAAAAAGTAGGGACATTTGGGTTGGATCGTGTGCTTGAATCACTACAAGTACCGGCGAGTAACTAATTGATCTAAAAATTAATTAATCTAAACTTTTAACAGGCGGGGCTTCAACGCCTCGCCTGTTTTTATATCTATATCATGACTACTCTGGAATCTGTCTTGGAAATCAAGCGACGCGTCTCCCAATCTATCATAGGACAAGAGCACGTCGTAGACTGTCTATTACTGGGGCTGCTCTGTAATGGGAACCTCTTACTCGAAGGTCTTCCCGGAACCGCAAAAACTCGATCCATTAGCTCACTCGCTAAAGTATTAGCTGCAGACTTGGGCCGTATTCAATTCACCCCCGACCTCCTGCCATCCGACGTAACAGGAACGGAAGTTTATCACGAAGTGTCTGGAAAACAGTTACTCGAATTTCAAAAAGGCCCCATCTTCGCAAACCTTGTTCTCGCTGACGAAATCAATCGAGCGCCTGCAAAAGTTCAGGCAGCCCTTCTCGAGGCTATGGAAGAACGTCAAGTAACCGTCGCCGGAACAACCCACAAATTACCCCCACTTTTTATGGTGATGGCCACTCAAAACCCTATCGAACAAGAAGGAACTTATCCTCTTCCCGAAGCACAGATGGATCGCTTCCTCATGAAGATTCGTGTGGATTACCCAGATAAGGAATCCGAGCTAAAAATAATGAAACTTGTCCGAGGAGAAGAACAGCTGGCTGGATCTAATAACAACACTCCTATCTCGCAGGAAACGATTTTTGAAGCCCGTAAAGCCATTCACAA
>JAESUN010000106.1 GCA_016763045.1 Opitutaceae bacterium
ATTCCGGCGAGCTCTAAACTGGCCAACAAGATGGGGCGTGGCGAATTCGTCGTCACACTGGAAATCGCATCACCGCTGACCGAAAAAGGGCTGCCGCGCGTTGAAAAGATCATGCAGCGCACAGCCGGCCATGTGGATGCGGTCAACACCACCACCAACGCGGGCGGTGTCCCCTCCCTGCATTCGACGGAAACGGGCAAAGTGGTCATGGCGCACGGGGTGGAGTCGGTCATCCAGTTCTGCGGCCGTGACCAGGACAAAGACGCGTTCCTACGTGAAGTCGAGAAGGCCATGCAAATGGGCTATAAGAATTTCCTCCTGCTCACCGGCGACTGGCTCCCGGAAAAGGAGCGCAAGGTCGCCCAGCAGACCTGGTTCCCGATGGACAGTTCACAAATGATCCACTTCGCCAACCAGCTGTTGCAGGACTGGCAACAAAGGCTGGGTGTGGTGCCCTTCTTCGGCGGCGCCGCCAACCCGTTCTCGACACCGATGAACGTCAGTGTCGAGCGCCTGGCCTTCAAGCGCGCAGCCGGTGCCCGTTTCTGCCAGACACAGGCAATCACCCACGTGCCAACCTTTGTTGAGTGGTATAAGCAGGTCCGTCAAGGGCGCGAACACGACCCCAAGCTCACTATCCCCTCTCTCCCGCTCGTCGGCAGCAAAAAACTCTTCCAAGTGCTGTGCCGTTTGCCGGGCGTATATGTCGATCCGTCACTACACCAGATTATGGAGCAAGCGGACTTCCAGCGTGCCAGCCTCGAATGGGCCTTTGGCATCGCAGAAGGTGTGATCGAGGTTGGAGCGGCGGGTATCCACGTCATGAATTTCGGCATGCCAGCCTATCTGATCGACGAGTTCCTCATGCAGATCCGCGACCGCGCAAAGGAGGCACGTGCTCGCTCCGGCGTGAAATTTCACTCGACTGCGGTTTAGGCTGTTGCGCACATTTTCATTACTTTTCACTCGACTGCGGTTTAGGCTGCTGCGCACATTTTCATTACTACCAACACAAAAACATTATGACGACAAAAAGCCTAGAAGCAAAACTCCAAGAACACTCCAGCCCAGTCGAGATGCTGCGCCACGCACAAATCGGCGGATACGACTTCCCCTTCCCCGCTCAATATACGAATTGGCGCGACGAGCAGGAAGCATGGCAAAAGAGCGTCGTGCTCTTCGACCAATCCTTCCACATGACAGATGTCTACTTCGAAGGTCCGGATGTAATGCGTCTGCTCTCTGACGTCGGCGTCAACACGCTGAAGAATTTCGGAGCCAATAAGGCCAAGCAAATCGTGGCCTGCAACTACGATGGCTATGTGATCGGTGATGCGATCCTGTTTGGGCATACCGACACCAAGGTGAGCGTAGTCGGGCGCCCGTCCGTACCAAACTGGGTGCACTTCCATGCAGAAAGCGGCAACTATGACGTGAAGGTGACCCGCGACGAGCGCACCGTCAGCAACGATGACTCACGCCTCATTTACCGTTTCCAGATCCAGGGCCCGAACGCCTTGGACCTGATCAAGAGCGTGCACGAAGGTGAATTCCCTAAGATCAAGTTCTTCAATCTCGGCGACATAACGATTGCCGGCAAGAAAGTGCGCGCCCTCAACCACAACATGTCCCGCATGGGAGGCCTTGAGCTCCACGGCCCGGTCGAAGACCGCGATGTCGTGTTCGAAGCGCTTCAAAAAGCAGGCTCGCAGTTCGACCTCGTCATGGGCGGTAGCCGTGCTTACTCCACAGTGTCGCCCGAAAGCGGGTGGATCCCCTCTCCGATGCCAGCAATTTATACTGGCGAGGCGATGAAGCCCTACCGCGAGTGGCTGAGCGCAAACGGGTTCGAGGCCAACGCCTCCCTCGGCGGCAGCTTCTATTCGGAAAACATTGAGGATTACTACCAGACCCCGTGGGATCTCGGCTACGGCAAACACATCAAGTTTGACCACGACTTTATCGGTCGTGCCGCCCTCGAAAAGATGGCCGACCAGCCACACCGCCGCAAGGTCTGGCTAAAGTGGAATGACGAAGACGTGCTTAAGGTATTCGCCAGCCAACTGGGCCATGGCGACCGCTTCAAGTATATGGAGGTTCCCAATGCCTCTTACTCCACCCTTCCCTTCGACAAGATCCTAGCCGGCGACTCCATGGTTGGCCTGTCCACCTACACCGTCTACACATCCAATGTCCGCTGCTGGTTCTCGCTGGCGATGGTCGATGAGGCTGTTGCCGACGGTACGGAAGTGACCGTGGTATGGGGAGAGGAAGACGGTGGTTCTGCCAAACCAAACGTTGAACGTCACGTCCAGACCAACATACGCGCAACTGTATCCTACGGTCGTCTGAACGAAGACTAATATACCAGGCATCTCCGTCTGGTCGGCTGCGTGGGCATCCTTGCCCGCGTGGCCGCCTTTATCGCCGACCAGGGAGCCATAGAGACCACCCTCTCCTTCAATTCAAAAAAAGGAGGAAATCCGAAATAGCCCTTGACTTAAGGGCTATTGTTGCATATACAACAATATATGCAGCAAGCTCTTCAACAGAAAGTTCAAAAAGCGGCCTCGGCAATTGCCCAAGAGTGTTTCGCTATGCGTGTTCGGTATTTAAATCGCTCGCTAACCTCAATTTATGACGAAGTCTTCCGCCCGCTGAGCATCACCGCCAGCCAGGTCAACATGCTCGTCGCAATCATCACCCAGCAAACACTCTCGCCCAGCGAACTTGGGGGAATCCTTAACATAGAGAAGTCCACACTGAGCCGTAACCTCGACCGCATGCGTAAGGCTGGTTGGGTCGAGATAGACTCCTCTCAACCGGGAAGGAGCCATACCGTTCAAGCGAGCGAAAAAGGGCAGGCCCTCCTGCTAAACATCCTACCGCTCTGGCAAAAAGCTCAGGAGACCACCTGCACATTGCTCGGCTCAGAACGATCCAAAGCCATACGAGAAGTCGCTGATCACGCTAGAAGCGAAATCATGAAAACTTAAAGCACATTTTTTTGGGCACAATAGTTGTATATACATACTTAAGCCCTGCTCAAAAACTCAACCCAACATCAAACGAAATAAACACAATGAAATCAAAAACACTCATCATAGGGGCTACTGGCAAAACTGGTATGCCAGTCGTCGAACAAGCACTTGCGTCCGGACAGGATGTGAGAGCTGTTATCCGTCGCGAAGACGAGCGCTCTTCAAGGCTGAGAAGCCTCGGTGCGGAAACAGTCATCGGAGATGTGCATAACATACAATCAGTCCGTGCATTTATGACCGGAGTCTCGAAGCTCTACTTCTCCTACCCCACCCATCTAACAGGACTGGTAGAAGCAACCGCGAATATTGCAACTGCAGCGAAGGACGAAGGTGTCAAAGCCATCGTAAACATGTCTCAAATATCCGTAAGAGAAAATGCCCGAAGCAAGCTAACGCATCAACATTGGCTCTCAGAGAAAATACTCGACTGGTCAGGTGTGGGAGCAATCCACATCCGCCCGAATTATTTCATGGAGAATATGCTTCTGTTCAACGCACAGTAGATTGCCAATGAAGGGAAGATATATTTGCCCTATGGAGATCGCCGCCACGCACCCATTGCAGCAAAAGACATCGCCAGAGTCATTGTTTCTCTTTTGGGAGATCCTAGCCCTCATTTAAGTAAACGCTACATACTGACCGGCCCCGAGAACCTCACTCTATCAGAGATGGCAACGACAATTGGAAAAGCCATCAACCAGCACATCGATTACGTCGATCTCCCTGCGGAGCAATGGCGTGAGGCACTCTTACACCAGATCGGACTCCCTGAATTTCTTGCCGAGCACCTCTACCAAGTAGCTATCGATCATCAGGAAGGCATCTTTGATCTGCAAACTGACACCGTTGAACTACTGACGGGAAAGCCACCACAGAACCTGACGGAGTTCGCACTCGAGCATGAATCACTGTTCGTAGGAAAACAAGCCGTCGCACTCGGCTTATAAAAAGTCAGAGGTTCTTTCAAGAACCCATTACTAACCGTTGGATACCGCCAACAGAAAAGAGCGAATGTCGTCACATTCGCTCTTTTCTACATGCGCAGACGATCAGACGCCTTGACTGTCCTATTCATTTTGATTTCTCAGTCAGCTTCTTCTTCTCCCGTGTCGATATCGATTTTTACGCGCGTTCCGTTACGCAATACATCCAACACGGGTGATTTGGACACGAGTTCCATCAAACGATCGCCGTCCGCTGAGCTACGAGCCTTAAGCTTTAAGACGATCTCGTTGTAACCTGAACGAACATTGGGATCAATCCCCATGTAACCTTCCAGGTTCATTGACCCCTCAATCTCTGAGCTGAGCTCGTCGATTTCCACACCGTCTGCACCCCCATGGAGAACCACGGTTGACGTTATACAACTGCTCAGAGCTGCGAGCAAAAGCTCCACAGGATTGGGCGCTGTGTCTTGACCGAGAATGAGAGCGGGTTGGTCTACCTTTACGACATGCGTCTTTGCACGCTCTTGGTTTTCGCCCAGCGCAAAAAACTCATCAATGGACGTTTCATTGCGGTTACCATCAATCCAACGATTGCGGGCTCGGAATTTGAACTGAGCCTTCTCCGGATTGTCACCCAAGTAGGCGATTGTCTCCTTGAGAGCTTGGACATCGACGCCGTTGAGCGTGGAGGTATTGGTTTCTTCGATTTCAGATATATTTGTATTCATTTTGGTTTCCTTTCGGTTTGTTTTATGTTGGCTTTATTAACTGACTAGTTAGTTAGGTAATGGGGCAAAAAAAAGCGTTAGGGTTTGAGCAGATTTTCAACGCTCTCGATGGCACGATCGATCGGCCAGTCCTGCCGACATTCCTGGCAGGTGCTGATGGCTCCAGCGATATGCAGGTAGTAGGCATCCGAAACGGCTTTTACGTCGAGATGGGCATATTCCTCTGATGACTCCTTGAGCTCCTTGACCACAGATAAAATCAGTGACCGGTTCGCATCGATATAGGAGCGTGAAATCTTCACCATAGGGCTCATAGGGTCGGGCATCTCCGCCAGCATATTCATAAAGCCACAGCCACGGTACTCCCACGATTTAATGCGGCCCCTCACGTGCTGTATGATGGCAGAATAACGTTCCTTCGGTGTCTGAACTTTCTTTAACGACGCTTCCATCATGCCAATCTCGCGTCGTGTTCTCTCCTCGAGGTAGCCGATGCAAAGGATCTCCTTGCTGGGAAAGTAATTGTAGAGCGTAGGCTTCGATACTTTTGAGGCTTCAATGATTTCGTCAACCGATGTCGAATGATACCCCTGCCGATAAAACAGGTCGCAAGCGGCATTGATAATTCGCTCTCGAGCATCGGATTTCGGTCTCATATCGAAATCCACCGTTTCATTAACTTACTAGTTAGTCAAGTAATATTGAATAATTTATTTGTGCAAATTCAAATAAACTTGAAAATCAAATACTATTCGACAAACAACGACTAGATAAAGTTATCCGATGAACCGACTAACCGCCATACTCTGCTTACTGACCCTCGCGTGGAACACAGCGTTGGGAAGTATAGGCGGTGTCTTGTTCTGCGAACATGATGGTGGCAACGAGCATTGGATCTCCAAGGCCGCACATG
>JAESUN010000107.1 GCA_016763045.1 Opitutaceae bacterium
AAACGGCGATGCAGGCGGTTAATGGAAAAGTCTACGATTCTTTGAGTGAATTGAAAAGCTGGATGTTGGAGAACGACTATCTATCGGGTTATTGTGATCCAGATCTGATGGGTGTTCTTTCGCAGGGCTTGGCTCCGGAAATTACGTTGGAAACAGAGTATGATCGCAAACGCATCGATGAGTATCAGTTTGGAATTACCAGAGCGAGTGGTGCGATTGCTGAATCCGGTACGATCATTCTTAAGGATGAGTCCACTTCGAGTCGTCTAGGCTCTCTGACGCCTTGGGTTCACATCACTGTTTTAAGCTTTGCGGATATGTATAAGGATATCCCTGCCGCGCTCGATCAATTGGGAGATGACCCTAATATTATTTGGGTGACGGGGCCTTCCAAGACCGCTGATATTGAAGGTATCCTAATCGAAGGAGTTCACGGCCCAGGGGAACAGGTTTGCCTGCGTTTGGATAGCTGAGAAGGTTTTAAGCAACTTATCAGGAATTTTCTTCATAAATCAGGGGAACTGTCTGTCACCCGACTTGGAAAGAACACAAGAAAGAGAGGAGGTAAAATGCCTGCAAAACGTTGACTCAGTGTTTTGCTTTCTGGATAGTATCGAAACTACTCAATTACTTGTTATATTTTTGTGTCATTGTGAGGAGCCTAAAACATGAAACAACCCCAGCACCTACTTGTCATTACCGTCGACACCCTTCGGGCTGATTACCTCACCTGTAATGGATCTGATAAAACCAAGACACCTCACTTTGACCGATTCGCTGAAAGTGGGGTCAATCTTGCTCATCACCTCACTAGTATAGGGAGTACGTTATCCTCTCATTGTTCGTTGTTTTCGGCTAGTACACCAATGGTTAATAAGGTGAAGTGTAATGGGATGAGAGATGAAAATAAACGCAAAACCTTACCACTTATTGCGGCAGAAAATGGATACCAGACGGCGGCGATTACGAGTTGGTGTGGGTTCCAAGCACAACAAGGTTATGGCTTTCAAAGCCTGCATAGTGACCATAAAGCAGCCTCCTTGGAAAATAGGGGAGACAAAACATTGGAGCGGGTTCAAGAGTGGGTAGCTGAGACGGATCCGTCTAAGCCTCTTTTCTTGTGGGTTCACCTGATCGATCCTCACACACCATACAATTGTCCTGAACCTTATCCGCAGACATATGAAGGTTCAGTAGAATTTTCCGATTATATCGTCGGACAAATTCTTAAAGAGTGGGATGGGAAAATGGGGCTGGAAAATACCATGACTGTATTGACTGCAGATCATGGTGAACACCTCAATGACCACGGCATAGAAGTGGGACATGGAACGTTGTGGCATACCAATTTGTGGGCACCTCTTATGATTTCCTCACCAGGCCACATTAATCCGGGTACACGAATTCCCGAATTAGTACGACAGATTGATGTTATGCCAACAATTCTGGATTATCTAAAACTACCTATGCCATATGATTGCCAAGGTATGTCTATACGTGGCCTTATCGAAGGACATGATCGAGACCTAAAACTCCTGCACCAAGGACAAGCGTTTTACGAAGAAAAAACTGCCAATGCAAAACGCGTGCCAGATGCCACGACGATACGCAATGATGAATTCTCATTTCACTTTTCCAAAGATGGAACACTTTCTCATGTTTTTGATACCCGATCGGACCCGGGGGAAGAGCGGGATCTTTGTCAAGGCGACAAGGTCGAGTACAGCGTAGAGCATTCTATCAAGGATTCTAGAGAATAGACATCTGATCTATGTTTTATGAAAGTCAGGGGGCAAACGCAAAAGATTAACATTGATTAAAAATCCATAAAATAGATACAGTTTTTTATAGTTGTTTCTTTCACTTTTTCCTCACTTTTTTGTTATATGGAGAAGAAGAGAATGAACGTTAGTATTGTTTGTCATGGCAATGTTGCCAGGAGCCAAATACTTCATCACTACCTAGCTGAGTATGCAGGTAGGAGCTCCCTAGACATTGATCTGTTTTCATGTGGTACCGCACCCATTGACGCCTATCCGGGCGTTGACCTTTTGCTTGATGAAGTGCAAAACGAGTTGAGAAAAAGAGGCCTAAACGGCTCCGTGAAACGCAACGTACTTGATGAAGAAGCGCTGGAACATCTTCTCGGTTCAGATCTGATTCTGGTGGCTGACATGGATCGCAGGCAAGAAGTGCTTTCTCGGCTCGGGGATCAGGCTAAACCCAAGAAGGTTATGCTATTCTATGAGTTTATTGGAGAGGGTCAGAGTGACTTCACAGACACTTATGATGCAAGCAAAGGGGCACAGGACCCAGAGCGATTTTCCCGTTGTTTTGATGAGCTAGAGAGAATTGCACGGGCAACAATTGAACAGATATAGAAGACCGTATGAAAAACCACCCCAACATTCTCTTTATTTTGACGGATGAACACAACCGCGATGTGACGGGATTTGCGGGCGATCCAATTGTTAATACTGACAATCTCGATCGTCTGGCTGCCCGGTCCATCTGTTTCGAGAGCGCCACCTGTACGAATCCTGTGTGCACACCGAGTCGGATGTCCATGATGACTGGTCGTGACGCGCATCGTTGCAGCGCTTGGTCGAACCATTGGGTTCTCTTTCCCGAACACAGGACTTGGCCGGAGCACTTCGCGGCTCATGGCTATTGTACCGGTCTTGTAGGCAAGATGCACTTTGGCGGCCGTGATCAGATGAACGGCTTTCAGCACCGGCCTTACGGCGATCTCCGGCACGGCCTCGGCCATCAGTCCGATCCCCTTCACATGTACCCAGGATATGCGAACGCGGAGAGTGCTGGGGTTTCGGAGATTCCCGAATCGCTCATGCAGGATGTTGTTGTTACCCGGGAAACGTTGGCATTCCTCCAAGAGCATCAGAGCCGTGATCCGGAAACTCCATGGTTCGTCTGTGCGTCTTATGGTCGTCCACATTCGCCGCTTACCGCACCCGGTCGGTACATTCGTCGCTATAGTGGGCAGGTACCGCCAGCGGCCACGGAGAGTGACGAGGATAGCGAACTTGAGGAATTTGCCCAACGGTTAGTATTGGATTTGACGGAAGAGGAAGCGATAAAAGGCCGCGAGGGCTACTACGCATGCGTTGATTTTGTAGACGACTGCATTGGTGAGTTACTGGACGGTCTCGAAAAGAAAGGACTTCTTGAAAATACGATCATCATTTATACGTCAGACCATGGCGAGATGATGGGACAGCACGGATGCTGGGGCAAGCAGTTGTACCATGAGGCATCGATTGGTGTTCCGCTGCTGATTGCGGGCCCCGACATTTCCGGTGGGCAATCTGTTAAGCATCCGGTTTCTCTGATGGATCTTTTTCCAACGACTTGTGCCATGGCGGGTATCCCCTTTCCACCCGATGTTGACGGGCTCGATGTCAGTAGCTTGATATCCGATCCTGCGTCGGTGACCTCCCCACGATTGTTTGCCCCGAGTGCCACCTATCGGTACGGAGTGCGGATCGACCACGGGCAAATCCCAGACGACACGCCAAATGCCGCGTGGCGGTGCGTCCGAGACGAGCGGTGGAAATATGTTGAAGTAGAGCGCGGCGCGACTCTGCTGATCGATCTGGATAACGACCCATTGGAAATATCTAACGTGGCGGGCGATCCGATCCACGCGGAGCGTTG
>JAESUN010000108.1 GCA_016763045.1 Opitutaceae bacterium
AGGACTCCGAGAGTTTCCATCCCGTTGCATTTGATGAGCTCCTCTGGAGTGAGATTCATTTCCTTAGGATCGCGGAATGTGATCACAATACCAAAGAGGCGGTTTTTATTGTCTTTGACCAGTTCGCAAGCGAGGACGATTTTGCGCTCGTTTTCACCATCAGGAGAGACAAGCAGGAAATTGCGATTCATTGCCATCGGCTCTCTGGAAGAAAGCACTTGCTCAACGAGTCCTTCGACTCGTTGTCCACTGTTCTTATGCTTACAATGCAGGACGTCATCTAGAAGACTGTCTTGGCCAGTTCCGGGAGTGCACCCGGTTAGCTTTTCTGCCTGTGTATTGATGAAAAGTATTTGCCCGTAAGAATTGGTTACGATGATTCCTTCACTCGAAGTATTCAGAGCTGTTTCAAGTGTAAGGCTTTGCTGATGAGCTCCTGTATCGGTTTCACTTTCAAAAGGAACCTGTAGTCCTATGATTCGGTTGAGCGTTCCGTTTTTATCATTGATGCGAATGATTTGAGAACTGAATTGGACATAACGATCTTCTTTATGCTTCAGACTATAGTTTCGTGAGAACGTATTTGAATCAGAGTTATTGGGATCAGTGAAAAGTTCACTCAACCCACTCTCTCGTTCTTCTGGTGAAAGAAGGTCAAGAAAATCTGCTGGGGTCTGACCGAGATCGTTGGATCGATAACCTAGCTGTTTTAGCCAAACGGGAGAATAGAAAGCCGTCTGAGATTTAAGGTTGAGGTCGAAAAATCCACGTGAGGTTTTATTTATGAAAGTCAAAAAGCGTTCTTCAGAAACAAGGCTCTCTTCTTCGATTTCTTTACGCTCCTGTATATCCAGATGAACACCGACAACGCGTTCAAGTTTTCCGCTTTCTCCAAAAACTTGGATGCCCGAGCTTTGAATCCAGATATATCCACGCGTTTTGTGTCGCATGCGGAATTCGACAGAATAAGGAATGGTTTCGGCTTGTTCTCTGGTAGAGGAATAGTCGGGAGCTGCGTCAGAATCTTCCGGGTGAATCAACTCAAGCCAGGATTCATGAGAATTTTTCAATTCATCTTCTGCGTATCCAAGCATCGCTTTCCACGCAGTCGAGTAGTAGGTTTTTTGAGAAACAAAATTAAGATCAAAAAGGCCTATTTCACCAGAAGCGATGAGTGCTTCCCATCGATTTTCGTTTTCGCTGGGAGGTTGCTCTATTGAAAGCGGAAGGACGTTGGAAGAGTCAATGACTTGAACGGAGTAGCCTTTGGTTCCCAATCCAAAGGATTCTGAAAAGAGGACTTCGGTCTCGCGTTCGCTCTGATCTGGTAAACGAGCTTTAAGCTTAATAGGGTTATTCGTCGCACCTGTTACAAGTAAATCCCACTGGATTTTTTTGTCTGCAGAATCTGAACTCTCCATTTCAAAAAAGAAGAGATCTGGGAGGTAATTTCCAATCAGCGAAGCTGCCTTGGTGTGCCACAGTTTCCCCGTAGAGATGTTTGCATGGATGATTGTTCCACTCTCATCCACTATGAAAAGGGGATGGGGAGTGTGGCCCTCTTTTGATAGAGGAGCACTCGTTTTATTTAATGTAAGTGATGTCGACACCTTACTCCCGTAAATCGCCCTAGATCCGGCAAACTAAAGGTCTTTGAGGCATTTTTCAGGAGAAGAAATCGATCTTTCCGAACTGAGTGGCAGCTTCTTTTTCAGCTGAGGGATAACTACACGCTTGGTTGTTGACGTTTCGCTGTTGTGCGAAAGCGAAGGTTTTCTCTCAAATCAAGGGTTTTAGGAGCTCCAGAGCGGTATTCAGATGCTGCAAAGGCGAGTAGTGTTACGAAGGTAACTAAACTCACAATAAGATCTAAATCTATATACTTTAGAAAGAATTGAATGAGAGAGATCACACTGGCAAGAAAGGCCAAAGAGGTGATCCCTAGAATGATTTTTATTTTTGTTTGTGCTTTCATGATATAAATGACCTTCGAGAGGTCGTTTTGGTTACAGTCATTATCGCACAATTTTCTAATAGGAAAAATATTTATTTTCTATATAACCCATAGGAACAAACTATGGAAATTCATCAATTACGTTACTTTATTGCGATTGTAGATACGGGAACGTTCACTCGTGCTGCAGAAAAATGCCATGTCGCCCAACCATCTCTTAGTCAGCAGATTATAAAACTAGAGGACGAGCTGGGGCAGAAGCTTTTTCACCGATTAGGTCGCCGAGTCGAATTGACTGGGGCTGGCGAATTCTTTGTGGGAAAAGCGAGAGGGATCCTACTTGAGATCGAAAATACTCAGCATGAGTTAGATGATGCAGTAGAAGAAGGGGCTGGAAAGGTCTCCATCGGGGCAATTCCTACGGTGGCACCTTATTTGTTGCCTCAGATCTTATTGGAATGCCAAGTGAGATACCCGGACCTAAAGATAGAGGTTCGGGAGGACTTTCACAGTGACATCGCTGCGGCTGTGATAGAGGGAGAGGTGGATGTAGCGATTGTCTCGAATCTTTCCGAGGACGAAAGATTGGTTCATGAACCTTTGTTGTCGGAACCTTTGGTTTTGGTGCTGCCTTCTGGGCATTGGCTCTCCAAAAAAGAAAAAGTCTATATCGATGATTTGCAGGATGAATCGTTTATTTTATTAGGAGAGGCCAGTAGTCTCGCTTCTAAGGTGCGGCGATTTTTTGGAGATAATAATTTTGAACCAACAATTGTAGCTCGTTGTTCTCAGATGAAGACGGTCAAGTCTTTGGTGGCTAGTGGCCTTGGAATCTCTATCATTCCGAGGATGACAGTAGAGTCAGGGGATGAGGGCTTTCTGGTATTTCGTTCTCTGTCTGATGTTCATCTAGTGAGAGACCTGGTAATGATCCGTGATCAGAGACGGTACTTAAACAGATCGGTGAAGCAGTTTATGGATCTTTTGCTGAAGAAGTGTCAGAATCTAGAGTCTTTCTAAGACTCAAGAGAAAGATGTTTTAGACGAAGGGCGTTTAAAACGACGGATAGCGAGCTTAAGCTCATGGCGATTCCGGCTATCATTGGATTGAGTAATGTTCCTGTAAATGGATACAAAATGCCAGCGGCAATTGGAATGCCCAGACTGTTATAGAAAAAGGCAAAAAAGAGATTTTGCCGGATGTTTCGAGTGAATGCTTTACTTAAGCGAATGGCTCGAACCAAGTCCATAAGATCTCCTTTCACTAGAACCAGGCCAGCACTTTCGATGGCGACATCAGTTCCGGTGCCCATTGCTATTCCCACATTTGCAGCTGCCAATGCCGGCGCATCGTTGATGCCATCTCCTGCGAAGGCGACTTTTCCACGCTTCGAGGCATACTCCTGAACGAGCTTTTGTTTCATGTCGGGAGTGATTGCTGCATGAACATCCTCGATACCCAGTTTTGTGGAAATGGAATGGGCGGTGGTTTCGTTATCTCCCGTTATCATTGCGACTCGCATACCCATTCGATGAATTTCTTTAATCGCTGTAATAGTGCTTGGCTTAATTGTATCTGAAAGACCAAATAGGCCTAAGGCTTGATCGTTGCGACTGATAAAGATGACGGTTTGTCCCTTTTGTCTCAGATGCTCAGCTTTCTCCTTCAGCTCCGTTGGGATCGTAATTTTATACTGAACGTGGAGGCTTTCATTACCGATAAAAATAGGCTCGCCTTCGATAGTTGCCCGGGCTCCTGCCCCCGTCAGGGAGATGAATCCAGTTGCATCCATTATCGACAGATTTCGTTGTGTAGCTGCTTCGAGGAATGCTTTGGCTATAGGGTGTTCACTGTGATTTTCGACGGATACAGCGAGCTTA
>JAESUN010000109.1 GCA_016763045.1 Opitutaceae bacterium
AATTGTGGAATCAGAAGAACGCTTGGGAAAAACACGAGAAATGTCGAAGCGACTCACCTCTATTTTGAGCCAATCTTCGGAAAAGGATTCTGCTGCATGGATCTTACAGCAGATCGTTGAATCGAGCTGATTATTGAATCTTTTAACTCCGTTATAAAGAGGTGAAACGGGATCCGAAATGCTCCCATGTTTTTTCAGCTCTTTCGGCAAGGAGTTTTTTTCCGTGACTGGTCTCGATCTTGCGCAATCGTAGATTTTCATCCGCGATTTTAGCAAGGTCATCAAGATTGTAGAGATAGACATTATCTAATTCGGCGGCACTTTCTTCAATGTCTCGTGGAATAGCCAGATCGATCAGTAAAAAAGGCCGAATCGAACGTTTTTTCTGGGCTGAGGCAATGGTTCCTTGGGTGAGAATGGGGGAGGGAGATGATGTTGAGGTAAGGACGATGTCATACTCATGCAGGGAATTGTCTAATTGATCCCTCGTCAGTGCTTTAATTCCCATGTTTTGAGCGACTTCCTCAGCTCTTTCGATTTTCCGGCTGACAATAGTTATCTTAGAGGCGCCTCGACTACGGAGAGCTTTGAGGGTCTTCTCGCCTATTTCCCCTGTTCCAATGACGAGGATATTGGAAGTTTCTAGTTTCCCAAAAACTTTTTTGGCCAGATCAACGGCGACATTTGCGACATTGACTTGACCTGATCCAACCGCGGTATGAGAGCGGATCCATTTGGCTGCTTGAAATGTTTTTTGAAAAAGGCGGTTTAAAACGGGTCCGAGAGAATCTTGCTTTCTGGCAAGAGCATAGGCGTTCTTCGCTTGGCCGAGGATTTCGGTTTCGCCTACGATTTGAGATTCAATCCCCGAAGCGACGTTAAAAAGGTGCTCAAGGACGTATTTGCTCTTTTTGACAGATCTGAGTTTTTTGAAATGAGCACTGTCAAAATCATGAAATGAACAGATATAGTCAGAGAGTTCTTTTGCGACATCGGATGAGTTTTCGGTTTTGACCACTGAATAGATTTCGAGCCGATTACAGGTGTTTAAAACGAGAGACTCTTGGGTGCCGGGAAGGGCTTTTAATCCTCGGTAAAAGTCATCGAAACGCTCTGGCATTAAAGCGAGTTTTTCCCTTTCTTCCATGGAAGCGGTGTGGTGGGAAATTCCAACTAGTAAAAGTTGTGCTGTCTCTTGCGTCATTCTCTCGGGCTGACCTGTTCTTCGATCTCTTCAGAATGATCGATGGCATTGGAGACCGAACCCAATGAGAGAATAGCGGCGATAAAAAGAAAAATACAGGTGTAAGCGAGGTTGTTTGATGAAAAGCGTCGGGTTTTGTAGAGGATAAAAATGATGATGTATCCGATCCAGATAGCACCGCTTATCAGTAATTTGGAGGAGCTAGAGGGGTCGGATGTATAGAAGGCTCCGACCAGTATGGAAAAAGTGAGAAGAGAGAGTCCGAAGGTTAAGAGGCGGAAATTGATCTGTTCGAGCTCCAGGATTGAGGGAAGGTAGGGAGCTAGTCCTCCCATGTTTTTTTTCTTGAGGCTGCGATTTTGCAGCAAAAACATTGTGGAAGTGAGGGATAGGATCCCCATGACTCCGTAGCTGAAGGTGGCCAGCGAGGCATGGGCTTTTATCCAGTGATCGGTTCCGAAGATAGAAGTTGTTTGTGCTGTATCCCACTCGGGAACGAAGAGGGATACCAGTAGAATAATGGCGACAAAAGCCGAAGTGAAGAAGCCGAGTAAGCTTACACGGAAAGCGGGACCAATGACGAGGTAAAGTAAGGTGGTGGACCACCCCATGAACTGCATGAGCTCAAATTGATTGTTTAGAGGGCATGATCCGCTCGCATGGCCTCTGATGTAAAGTCCTGTCGTTTGGAGAACGAAACCGGCGATGACGAAGGCTAGCAGGGTTTTTCTTGAGTGTTGGCGCTTTCGAAGGATGGAGGAAAGTGCTAAAGCAAAGGCCACAGTGTAAGTGATCGCTGCTAGCCAGAGAAACGCCCGATCAGATAATAATAGAAACTCCATAATTAATTGATAGAAACATACGCGGATTAGGGCAACGCTTCAAGACATCGTAATGAAAAGGGCAGTATACTGCCTTTTCTGATGTGTGTATAAAGACAACTTACGAAGTTTGGTTGTCGAAAAAAGATGTCTAAGCCTATTGGATAAGAGTAGGCTGTTTTGAGACAAACCTACTTTTTCTTACTGGTGGCGGTTTTAGCCGCTTCTTTTTGCCGTTTGCGATAAGCAATGAGGCGTTTGCGTTTTGTAACTTTTCTGTGTTGTTGACCCATATCTGTTTTGTTTGATCAGTCTGATCGATTAAGGGGGGAACGTCTCAAATGGAAGAGCTTCCGTCAAGAAGGCATTTTGAGTTTGGACCACTGAATTGTCTATTTTGTCTCTCTTTTTGAAATGTGACCGGTTTGAGCCTCTTTGTGAGCTTATCTTTGACAAATAGAGAGATCTTTAGGGTTATGGGGTCTCTTAAAAATGATACGTATTCTTCTTACCACAACTTCTTTTCAAGATACTCCCGGGGCTCATCATGCGATGCTTGAGGACGCTGGTTATGAGATCGTTAGAGAGAGAGGCCCTCTTTCTGCAGAACGGATGCTGGAGCTTCTTGGCGAGGTGGACGGTCTTATTTGTGGAGATGATATTATTTCCCGCAAAGTCATAGAGAAAGCACTTCCTCGCTTGAAGGTGATTAGTAAATATGGGATTGGGCTGGATAAAATTGATGTGGCTGCAGCGACAGACCTCAAGGTGCCTGTTTTATTTACCCCTGGTGTGAATCACACAACGGTTGCTGAATTTACCTTTGCCTTGCTACTGGCGGTGCGACGAAATCTTATTGTAGAGGCGAATTATGTATCGGAGGGGAAATGGGAGCGGATTACGGGTAGGGATTTGAAGGGTTCTAGGATAGGAATTATCGGAATGGGTAGAATTGGTCGCGAAGTGGCTATTAGAGCTCGAGCGTTTGGACTAAACGTTGTTGGGTATGGGAACTTCTGGGATGAGAGTTTTGCGGAAGCGAACGGGATCGAACGTGCGATGAGACTGGATGAACTGCTAGCAGATTCAGATATTATATCCGTGCATACGATGTTGACGGATAAGACAAGGGGCTTACTCGATGCAAAAGTTTTTGCGTCGATGAAAGAAGGAGCTGTTTTGATTAATTGTGCCCGGGGGGAACTGGTGGTCCTTGATGATCTAATCGCAGCTCTTGATGCTGGAAAGTTGAGCGCATACGCAGCGGATGTTCTCGATGAAGAACCTCCGTCTCCTGATCATCCTTTGATCGGTCGTAAAGATTGCCTGATAACTCCACATATTGGCTCTCGTACGCATGAGAGTGTTGGCCGTCAGGCCGGAATGACTTGTCAGAATTTGATTCGTTTTTTCAATGGAGAAAAACCGTTGGCACAGGCAAATACTGTTTAAAAAACTTAACCCATACACCCTAACAAAGTTCTATCAATGGATGATATCTATTACGTCGTTAACGAGTTGGACCATAATGAGTTGGTTCAGAGAGCTTATGAGAAGCGAGGCTTTTTAAGTGATGAATCTGCAGAAGCGGCTCGTTTCTGTGCGGAAGCGGCTCGTCATGGGATTCGCACTCATAATGCGATAAAGGCTCTGCATCTGGATCATTTGTTTGGGAGTCATTCGAGCGGGTGTGTCCCGGGTGCGCAAATTGAAGAAAAGGAGAGTCGGTTTGCGGCTGTCAAAATCTGGAATGCAAATAAAAAGCTTGGTCAGTCTGTTGCGTATCGGGCGATGGATGCGGCCATAAAAATGGCTGATGAATATGGGATCGGAATCGTTTCGGTGGATAATGCGTTTCACTATCTTTGGGGAGGTGGCTATGTTATTGATGCCGCCCGAAAAGGCTATATCGCTCATACTAATTGTACGGCAGCTCTTGCTGAAGTGGTTCCTTTTATGGGGAAATTTCCAACCTTGGGGACAAACCCGCATAGCTGGGGATTTCCTACGACAGAAGCGATTGGTTTTCCGTTGGTGATTGATTGGGCTACGTCAGTCGTTTCGATGGGGCGTGTTCAGCAATTCAAGAGAGAGGGAAAGAGCCTTCCTCCTCATTCGGCTGTCGATGCTCAAGGCAATGTTACCTCCGATCCTGCTGAAGCAGTCTCACTTCTTCCTTTTGGAGGTCATAAGGGTTATGGTCTTGGTTTGATTAACGAAGTTGTCGCCGGATTGATTGGTGGTTCGTTACCGACCTTGAGAAGTCGTTGGAAAGAAGATGATGAAAAACATACTCCCTGCTTTTTCTTTCAGGTGATCCATCCTGATGCCTTAAACGCTGGTGCTTTTGCTCAAGGGAGGAATCAGAGCGAAAACATTAAGGCGGTGATCGAAGATATTCTCGGTTATGGGAATGAGGGCTGTTTGTTACCTGGTCAGCTAGAAGCAGAAGCCGCTCGTTTATCCGACAAGCATGGAGGTTTATTATTTACGAAGAGTGAGGTTGATGCCTTCAATGAACTTGCGGAAGAATGTGAGTGCCCATATTGGGATATTTCAGCCCTTAAACCTGTCTCAGGTTGAGGGAAACAGTAGCAAATTAAATAATACGATGTCAGATAATTATCTTTCTTCTCTTTTTGGATTAAACAACAAAACCGCTGTTGTGGTTGGTGGAACCGGAGAGCTCTGTGGTGCCATCGCAGAAGGTTTAGCTGGAGCCGGAGCCGAAGTCGTTCTGGTAGGACGGAGCGAAAAAAAAGCTTATAATAGAATAGAGAAAATAGAAGCAGCAGGGGGGAAGGCTTATTTTGTTTCAGCGGAAGTAACGCGCTCTGGTGATCTTGAAAAAGTGCTTGATTCTGTGAGAGAGCAATCGGGGGGCTTGGATATCTTGGTTAATGGAGCTGGAATCAATTCTGCTACCCCTTTTCTTGAAGTCCCGGAAGAGGAACTCGATCGGATTCTGGATGTAAATGTAAAAGCGTTATTCCGGAGTTGTCAGGTTTTTGGTCGCTATTTTATTGGGAGAGGAAAAGGAGGATCTATTATTAATATAGGATCCATGTCTGGGCTAACTCCTTTGTCCCGAGTTTTTACGTATTCTCTTTCTAAAGCAGCTGTTCACAATTTGAGTAAGAATCTCGCTCGTGAATGGGCTCCGCATAAGATTCGAGTGAATACATTGGTTCCGGGCTTTTTTCCAGCTGAGCAGAATCGTAAGGTTTTAACGCCTGATAGAATTGAGGCGATCATGCGGCATACTCCTGCAAATAGGTTCGGAGAAGCTAGCGAATTGATCGGAGCAGTTTTACTTCTGGCTTCAGACTCTGCTAGTTCCTTCATGACTGGTTCGGAGTTAGTCGTGGATGGCGGATATGCTTCCATGACGATCTGATTTGTGGGAGGAGTCATTTTTAAGCCCTTTCTTGAAGAGATTGGATGTTACTTTATCGTTCTTTTTGTTTGAGTTATTTCTTCGGAAATTGCTGGAATGGAGAGATGTTGAATCGATCGGGAAAGGATCTCGGACGAAGCTCACTTAATTATATAAAATGGACAAATATAAGACTTTTTTTCGTCTCGTTTTTAGCCTCACTTTTATTCTTTTGTTCTCGAGTTGTTCCAATAATTCGGAGCCTTTCGCTGAAGACGAAAAGAATAGTCAGGTGCGATTTCCCAAGATCACCGCTCAGCTGGACTGGGTCGCGGAGCCAGAGCATGGGGGCTTTTATCAAGCTGAAGCTCTTGGGTATTTTACAGAAGAGGGATTGGAGGTGGAGATTATACAGGGTGGAGCAAATGCATATGTTCATCAGAAAGTAGCATCGAATACTGCTCAATTTGGCCAATCGGGTTCCTTGAGTGCTATTTTAGCGATTTCACGTGGGTTGCCTTTAGTGAATGTTGCAGCTGTCTTTCAGGATGACCCTGCTGTTCTCATGATGCATGAAGAAAATCCTATTTCTTCTTTCGAGGATTTAGATGGGGAGACTCTTATGGCTCGTCCT
>JAESUN010000011.1 GCA_016763045.1 Opitutaceae bacterium
AGCCTCCTGGAACATTTTGGACAAATATGCCTGAAAACACCTTCCTCCACACCATCCCCACAGGAAACACAGCTACGAGGAAAGAGCACATCCAAGACCTGATTTAACCACTTCACCCCCATTTTACCTCTTCTTTTTCCTCAGTATTTTACTTTTTCCAAGAACAAACCTTGGGCCGGAGCCGTTCGAACCAAAGAAACCCGTTTTTGATTCTTCAGTATTTCGTATAAATCCGTGGGGGTCAGCTTACCTTGCCCGACATTCACCAAAGCTCCCGTTAAACTTCTTACCATTTTGTACAAGAATCCACTTCCCTCTGCAGTGACAGAGATATGTCGCCCCCGTTCATTAACTGACAGCACCCTCAAATCTTTGATCGTATCAACCTTATCCCCGTTAAAAAGTGAGAAAGCTACAAAATCATGCTTCCCTACTAACAAATCAGCCGCTTTTTGCATCTTGGCCAAATCAAGCGATCGATCAATCGACCAACAGTAAGAGGTCTTAAAAGGATCAGCAGTCCCACGATAGATATAATACCGATATTCTTTTCCTTTGGCCCCATACCGTGCATGAAAAGATTCTGGAACCAATTTCGCTGATTTAATCTGAATCGACACCGGCAGTAATGCCCGAAAAGCCGCTAATAATCTTCCCGAATCATGCCTCCATGAGGCATCAAAATGAAAGACCTGACCACGCGCATGGACTCCAGTATCAGTTCTTCCACTACCATGAATTCGTATTCGTTTTTCAAAAATAGTCTTCAAGGATTTTTCGATAACATCCTGCACTGCTTCCGAGTTCTTTTGGCTCTGCCATCCATGGAAGCCACTTCCATCATATGCACATACACATTTCCAACGCATCTTACTCAGCCCCGCCCTCGTTAAAATTTAAAAAGTCATTTCTCTGATCAAGGAAATCTTGTAAGATCAAACAAGCAGACATCGAATCAAGCTTACCTGATCGACGAAATTCATCATCGCGACCTTTTTTGAGATGCTTCGAAGCTTCATCACTGGTCAAGCGTTCGTCAATTCGATGAGTCGGCAATTGAAACAAGCTCCATAGTTTTTCAATAAACAGATCGACCTCCTTCGCTTTAAACCCAATCGATCCATCCATATTATAGGGATAACCCACAACCAAATCTGTGATTTTTCGCTGATGGATGATCTCTGTCATTTTTGCGAACCGTTCGGCAACAGATACCTCTGTTAAAGCAGGCAACGGAGTAGCGACTCCGATTTCATCTCCGAAACTGAGTCCTATTCGACGTTCCCCATAATCAATCCCTAAGCACCTCATATATAACACCACTCATACACATTTTTTGACTATAAAAATTTCTTGTATTTCTCATCCTTACCCAATCTCTCTACCAGATTTTTAATCTTCTGCGAATCAGACCGTCGACAGACCAATGTCGCATCCGCTGTCCTTACCACAATTAAATCATCCACTCCTACCAACGCGATCAAATGCTCGTCAGACGATATCACTAAGTTGTGACTCCCTTCCTCAATCACAACAGAGCCTTTCGTTGTATTTCCGTCCGAATCAGCTGTTGAATGCCTAACAATAGCACCCCATTCCCCCACATCGTCCCAGTCAAAGTTGGCAGGAACTGTCACGACGTTATCCGCTTTTTCCATGACAGCATAGTCGATAGAAATCTTCTGTAATTCAGGAAAAAAATCTGCCAACGCTTTCAACAAAGAGGTTCCCGCTTTCACTTCTTGTTCTATTTCAAGAAAACCGGAATACAGTTCTGGCACATGACTCTTAAGTGCCTGTTCAATGGCATTGACCTGCCAAATAAACATCCCCCCATTCCATAAATATTCCATCGAACTGACGTACCCCTTTGCCGTTTCCAGATCTGGCTTCTCCACGAACCGCTCAACCCTACAAATAGAATGCCCTTCGATTCTTTCGATTTCTTCTCCCTGGTGAATATACCCATAACCAGTAGCAGGTTCCGTAGGCACAATACCGATAGTGACCAAAACATCATTTTTTTCCGCTGCTCCGAAGGCACTGTTTAAAACAGAATGAAACGCATCTTGATCGTAGATAATATGATCTGCTGGCAAGATAGCAAAGACGCCCTCAGGATTTCGCTGTTTAATCAAAAAAGTAGCCAACGCAACTGCGGCAGCCGTATCACGCCCTACCGGCTCCGCAACCACATTTTCTTTTAAGAGTTGAGGACAGACATCCAAGACAGCATCCCGCTGAACACTATTGGTTAAAACAAAAACATTCTCAATTGGGACAAACCCAGAAAGTCGCTCAACCGTTTGATTAAGCATGGAGGAATCCCCGACAATAGGTAAGAGCTGCTTGGGTCGCCGCAAACGGCTCTGGGGCCAGAATCGCTCACCCTTCCCACCTGCCATGATGACAATATATCGTTCTATCATGGTCAAGCTATCCAACGAGTCACTCGAAGGGTCAATCGATAAAGAGAACTCGATTCTTTTTGATTTAGCCCTTTATTTCCCGATGACACTTAGTTTTACACCCTTCTAAACATCCCAATGAAAACCAACCCTCAACCGAGTCATCTCTCATCTTCTGAAACAGCTCGATATAGTAGGCATATCCTTTTGCAGGAGATAGGGGTCTCCGGACAGGAAAAACTAAAGGCTTCCAAGGTCCTCATCATCGGAGTCGGCGGCCTGGGTGGCCCAGTGGCCCTTTATCTAACAGCTTCCGGCATAGGGACTCTCGGTTTAGTGGATTTTGATCAAGTAGAGCTTCATAATCTGCAACGTCAGATTCTATTTGGAACAAAAGATGTGGGGATAGAAAAAACAGCTATCGCGAATGAACGACTAAACGAAATAAACCCACATACACAGATCCACACATATCCATACAAAGTAACAGCAGACAACGCCCTCGATCTGTTTTCAGCATACGATCTCATTATCGATTGCACCGACAATTTCCCCACTCGGTACTTGATCACAGATGCAGCTTACCTGACAGGCAAACCGATCATCCACGGAAGTCTTTTCAAATTCGAAGGACAAGTAAGCCTCTTTCACCCCCATCAAAAGGGGCCTTGCTACCGATGCCTCTTCCCCAATCCACCTGCTCCTGGCTCAGTCCCCAATTGTGGAGAAGCAGGTGTAATGGGCGCACTTTGTGGAATTATTGGCAGTTTCCAAGCAATGGAAGCTATCAAATTCATCGCTGGGTTCGGAGAATCTTTACTGGAACGCCTCCTTCTAGTTGACGCACTCTCCATGCAATTCCAAACGATCAAATCAAAGAAAAACCCTCATTGCCCACTTTGTGGTTTCGATTCAAAAATCACCCATTTAAATCCAAAAGACTACAGCCAACACTGTGAAATAGACATGCAAGACCAAACAGAAAACAACGACTACCCACTCGAAATCGATCCGTCTGAAGCAACCCATTTAATCGAAAACGACTCTAACGTCATCCTGTTGGACGTCAGAGAACCCATGGAATTACAGATTTGTTGTATTGAAAAATCAATCTGTATTCCGATGGGACAAATAGAAAAAAGGCTCAACGAGCTCCCGAAAGACAAACACATCCTGGCTATCTGCCACCACGGAATGCGCAGCATGAATGTCACGCAATTTCTTCGCTCTCAAGGGTTTTCCTCCGTCACAAGTATAAGAGGTGGAATCGACGCATGGGCAAGACAGATAGACCCCTCTCTCCAAACCTACTAGGAATAAGAAACAAAAAAATACCGACACCCAAAAAGATGATCGGTATTTGATTTCAAAAACAAAAAAGACTTTTTATTTCAATTCTGCGTCGTGGAAATCATTCCACATATCCAGGTTATTGAGATTAATGGCATCCAATATCGACCCATCATCGGCGATATTGGCATCTGCTAAAATCGCTTTGCGGGTTTCATCATCGTGATTGAATCCGGTAACGCTGCTATTAAAAGCATCGATCGATGCTTGATCCAGTTTCGCACCTGGCTGCTCCTTGATCCAAGCCTCAAACTGCGGGTAATTAGGGCGATTATTTTTAATGAAATCGACCACTGCTTCAGCAGTCAGACCTAAAGCATCAATAGTCATTTGATCATAACCCTGCCCAATTCCCGGATAGGCTGCGCCTAGTTTACCAACACATTCAAGAGAAACCTTCAGCCAAAGCCGAGGAAGATGAAGAACGCCGAGAGGACCTGCTGTCCCCGAACTGATCATAGGTATAATTGAATTACTCATAATATATTTCTTTGAAGGGTTTAATTCTAAAAAAAAGAAATTCTGCTCCCATAGAGATCCTTTAGTCAAAGATAAACGAGGCTTTCTAACAATCAAAAGGTACTGTCACCATAAGAATCTCTATAAGACTGCAGCCACTCGGTGTATTCCCACTTTACTTTCCGCGTCACCGAATCCTTCGAAACCGTATAACGAGTTTCATCAATATTTCTAACGGGAACAATATCACGGAGAGTCGCCGTCAAAAAGCACTCATCAAACTCTGCCAATTCTTCGACTTGAATCCTCTCCTCTCTCAATTCAATCCCTTCCGGAAGTGTAAGTTTATTCAGTATGATATTACGGGTTACTCCGTTCAATATACCACAATCAGACAAAGGGGTAACAAGGGTCTTCCCTTTCACAAAAAAGACATTGCTGGTAGAGGCCTCACAGACAGCTCCTTGATGATTCACCATCAACACGTCCTGTGCCCCACGTCTTCGAGCCTCCGCCAAGCTGACTATATTATTAAGATAATTTCCAGTTTTCCAAGCAGGGTTCAAGGAATCGACTGGGTTTCGCTTGAGCTCACGTGCAATGCTGAGGCAAATTCCCTCTTCCAAGAACTCCTCCGACAAAGGCTTCAAACGCTGAACCAGAATAACCCAAATAGGATCTATGGAAACAGTGGGATCCAAGGCCAGAGGCCCCTCTCCTCTCGCCATTTGGAAACGCACATAGCAATCATCCCTCCATCCACTTCTCTCCTGGAAAGCTTCTATCGTTCTCCCAATTTCATTTCTTAAGTCTTTCTCTGAGAGTTCAAGGCATATCCCCAGAGCATTTGCCGAATGGTTTAATCGTTCCCAATGCTCATCGAAAGCAACAAGGACTCCTTCAAACGTACGCCAAACTTCATAAATAGAGTCCCCATAAAGAAACCCTCTATTTAGCGGAGAGATAGACGCCGTTCGAGCATCGTGTAACTCCCCTCCCGTATTTGCCTGAATATAATTTTCCACTTCCCCATATCCGACAGACCCTCCCCTAGCTGTCCACCTCGAAACATCTCTGGGAACAATAAAAAGCCCCTGCGTTTCCACAGAGGCTTGATCGTAAAAATCAAAAGGCTATTTCTTTCTTTTCTTTATCAGCCCAGCTGCAATTTTAATATTCTGAATCGTTGGAATAGATACAGCAAAATCCTTGGCTACTTTAAGTCCCTTTTCACCCGATTTTAACGCTTTAACAATGGAAGCTCTTAGCGCTGGCGTTATTGTAGTTCTTTTCTTACGCCCGCTACTCGAAGTAGATTTACTGATTTTTTTACCGCTCTTCTTTGCAGCTTTCGGAGAAGCTTTCCCACTCGGGCCAAGATCCATCAAAGCTTTAATCAACCCCGCACGAGAAGAATAACCAAGCTTGGTATGAAGAGAAATAAGTTTCTTCTGTTCCGCTTCAATCTTCTTTTCTAGACTAGCGATCTTAGATTTATATCGAGCAATTTCTTTTATACTAGAACTTAACATTTCTCTATTAAGTTTTTTTTAAAAAAAATATCAACTATTAATAATACTTAAGAAGAGAAGTCACGGGACTAAATCATCTATCATAACATCGTTCACTACAACATCCCCCTTTTTCAATATATCCAATTCCTCCAGTTGCTCAATTTGCTTCACAAAACGCGCACGATCGATTTTCGCCAGATTATCAATCTTCCGACCACGCCCCACAGCTAATTCTTCGCTAAT
>JAESUN010000110.1 GCA_016763045.1 Opitutaceae bacterium
AGACGGGAAACTTTCCATTGTGGGGCAATTCTCGTTCCCAGGGATCATCAACACGAAAACCCATTGGCTGGTAACGTTTCTGGAGGTAGCGCCATCCTTCAGGTTCCTTTTTGGCAGAAAAATCTCCCAGCCAAAGCAAAATGGTATGACGCGGGGCTGCTTGACTGATAAACTTCCATGGGATTTCAACTGGAGCCGCGGACGTCAGGTCCGGCAAGGGCTGTCCTAGAAGTGTTGCGGCGCTGTGTAAAATTGCTTCACGTCCAGGGACGGGCCGACGGAAGGAATATCCAGAGGGGCTGGTGTAAACGAATCCAACGCGATCCCGGTTAACAGCTCCCAGTAACATAAAGAGTGAGGCCAATTCCAATAGACAATCCCTTTTGGTCCGATGCCCGGATCCGAATTGAAGCGAAGGGCTATCGTCGAAAAGAATGAGAAAGCAAACCTCTCGTTCTTCGACGAATTTTTTGCGGTAAGGCTCACCTAGTCGGGCCGTCACATTCCAATCAATATCACGGACATCATCACCGAATTCGTATTTAACGACCTGATCAAATTCCATTCCTCTGCCTCGGAAAGAAGATCGATATTCACCGCTTAACGTTGTTTCAACGGCATGTTTTACACGCCATTCCAAGCGACGTAAAAGAGCGACAGGGGACGTAGTAGCTACATCCGAGACACGGTTGATTGCGAGAGAGAGAGTCATCTATCTGCTGATAAGCTAAATATTCTCTTATGAGGTGGCCGATGAAAGAACCCCTGACGGCATTGGTGTTTCTTCAATGATTTTTGTCAGCAAAGTATCGGCTGTGATTTCTTCGGCCTCGGCTTCGTAGGTTAATCCAACCCGGTGTCGCATGGTATCCAGAAAAAGATCCTGAATAATGGCTGGTGTCACATGGTCTTCTCCTCTTAACCAGGCGAGAGCCTTACCTGCTTGAAAGAGGCTGATTGAGGCACGCGGAGAAGCTCCGTAGCTCAGATAGTTTTTTTCGCCTTTCTCTTCGTTGGGAAGAGGGCGAGTCGCCCGAACCAGAGAAAGTATATAGCCTTGAATCTCATCGGAGACGTAAACCTCATCTATTTGAGACCTCAGAGAAAGCAGTTCCTCTCCACTGGAAACGCCTTGAAGAGAAGGTTCTTCCGTCACTTGCCCCCAACGCCTCATCATTTCTTGTTCTTCTGCTTCGTTTGGATAATCAACGATCAGTTTAAACATGAAACGATCTCGTTGCGCCTCCGGTAAAGGGTAGGTCCCTTCCTGTTCTATCGGATTTTGCGTGGCCATAACTAAAAAAGGACTGGGCAGGAGGTGTGTTTCTCCTCCAACAGTCACCTGGCGCTCCTGCATCGCTTCAAGCAGGGCACTTTGAACCTTGGCCGGAGCACGGTTAATTTCGTCAGCCAAGACCAAATTGGCAAAAATGGGGCCCAGATGCGGAATAAATTTCCCATCAGTCGGCTGAAAAACCATTGTGCCAACAACATCGCTGGGAAGAAGGTCTGGCGTAAACTGGATTCGCTCAAATTGGAGCCCCAGGGCTGTTCCAAAGCTTTTGATCAATAATGTTTTGGCAAGACCCGGCATCCCTTCGAGCAGGACATGTCCGTTTGCCAACAGAGCAACGAGAAGCCTCTCTACGACTGCATCTTGTCCGATAACGGCTTTACCAACTTCTGCTCGGATTTTATTCGGCCATTCATGTGAAGAACTCATAAAGATACGATGTTACGTGTGTGGATAAGGTATTGAAAATGGATCCTTGGTCTCCCCGTTTGTTTCAAAAAAACAAACTTAAAAATCAAGAGAAGTATAAGTGGAAGACCACCTCTAGCAATTCAGAGAGTTAAGACAACGACAGAGTGAAATTTTTGAGAACCACTTTTAAGATTGTTTTCTCCATAGCTATCTAAAGATTGAGGAACATGGAATATAGAAACCTGGGAAAATCAGATTTAGAAGTACCTGTTATTTCGTTTGGATGTTGGCAGTTTGGTAGCGTCGAAACCTGGGGCGAGCAATCACAAGCTGATTCAACAGAGGCTGTCCACGCAGCTCTTGACTGCGGAATCAATCTCTTTGATACCGCCGCAGCCTATGGGGGAGGGCAATCGGAAGAGGTTTTGGGCAAAGCCCTTAAAGGACGGCGCAGTGAAGCCATTATCGCTTCAAAACAAGGGTCGCCAAACCCGGCCCAGATCGAAGCAAGATGTGATCATTCTCTTAAAATGTTGGGGACAGACGTGATCGATCTTTATCAAATCCATTGGGCTCGGCATGAAACCCCACTGGAGGATCATCTGGAAGTAATGCATCGCCTGCGTGATAAAGGAAAAATTCGTTATTTTGGAGTCAGCAATTTTGGCCTCAAGGATATGGAGATAACGATTCCATACGGAGAGCATCCTCTTGTTTCGAATCAATTACCCTACAGTCTTTTGTGGCGAGCGATCGAAGATGAAATCAATCCTGTCTTAGATAAAAATACGGTAGGGCTTCTTTGTTATAGCCCATTGATGCAGGGACTTCTGACTGGCCGATATAAAACCCCTGATTCTTTTCCTGAAGGAAGACGCAGCACACGTGTTTTCACAGAAGATGGAGGGAAGAGGGCCTTTGAGACATTGGCTGAAATAGAAAAAATATCAGACAAAGCGGGTATTTCCATGCAGGTGCTGGCCTTGCACTGGTTACTTTCGAACAAGACGGTTTCATCCGTCATCACGGGCGCTCGAAACGCAAAACAAATCAGAGAAAACGCAGCTGTCGTGGACACAACGGTCGATCCTCAGATACTGAATCAGCTGACAGCTGCAACCGATTCCTTAAAACAAGCTATGGGACCGAATCCAGATCTATGGCGCTCTGGATCCGATTCTCTTTACCGGTAATAAAAACGTCTTACAGCTGGCTCGGCATTCCTGTCAGGCCAGATCCTTTAGGATTTCCTGGGCGGCATTATGCCCGGGGAGTCCACTCACTTCGCCTCCTGGATGCTGACCAGAGCCACAGAGGTAAAGATTCGTAAGGTGTGCGCGATAGTCTGCGAATTCAGGCAAAGGACGGTTCCGGAAAAGTTGATTCGCATCGTGTTCAAGGTGCCAGATACAACCATCCGTCAGACTATTTGATTCAATTAAATCTAAGGGGACCCGCAGGTGTTGGTGGATGATAGAATTCTTGAAATTCGGGGCAAATTGATTGATTTGATCGATGATTAAATCCGCAATTCGTTCCCGTTCATCCGCCCATGAACCTTCTTTTAAATGCCCCGGGGCAGGATAGATGTAACAGGACACCGTATGGTGACCTTCAGGCGCAAGAGTGGTATCCACTATCGATGGAATCGATACGGAAATGACAGGTTTCTCTGTTGGTCAACCTGCTTCCAAAGAATCGTAGGATGCCGAGATCTCTGCCTCCGAAACATTCAGCCTTACACCACCCCTGGAAGGCTCTATGGGGTCTCCATCCCATGCTTCCCATTGAGGAAGCTCCGAAACGGCCGCCAGTAATTTGTAACAACTTACATTTGTTCGCAACGCTCCGATACGTTGCTTGATATCCGGATCAACAGAATCTTCTGGGAGAATCTTCAAAAAGGTTGTTTTGGGATCCAGATTTGAAACAACGATTCGGCTACGAATCTCTGTCCCATCCTCCAGTCGAATACCCACGGCTTTTTTCCCTTCAACCATGATTTTTTCGACGGCTTTCCCCGTGTGAACGGTCGCTCCAGCTTCAATCGCGGCTTCAGTCAGAATGGCTGCGAGTGCACCTAGACCACCTTTGACATAGCCATTGGCTGGTAGTTCTCCCGTTTCATCGTCAGGAGAAGCCATTGAGGCATAGGCCAGGAAAAGCGCTGAAGGGTTTCGGTTCACGGGCGCTGCTTCATCTGCATAAAAATCCTTCAGTAATTGAGAGGGAAAGAAATGATCCCGCAGATCCTTCATTGTGGAATTCATTGCCTGATCCAGAACCAGTTGATCGCTGCCCAAATCTGCGCGAATCTGATCCATGGTAGGAGGTAGTTTCAGGCGATAGGGAGAGGATGCTTTTCGCAGGGTTGCCTTAAATGTTTCGTATTTCTCGATACTTTTGCGCTCTTCCTTGCTGAGGTTTGAGTTCGAGAGGAGATTTCGAGGAGAGTTATCTTCAGGAAGACCCCAGTAAGTATTATGGCTCTTCATATGGAGATTTTTTTTACTCCGTGGTAGAACTTCCAATCCACGCTTCACCAAATCCAGATCATTCAAAATTCTCGGATGAAAGAGGTGTAGGAGATGAGCGCAAGTAGAGAACTTATAGCCAGGCCAGAGCTCTTCGGTGAGGGTAGCCCCTCCGGTAAAATCTCGTTTTTCAAAGAGATGAACATCCAGACCTTGTTTCGCTAAATAGTAAGCAGTGATGAGTCCATTGTGTCCGGTTCCAATAATCGCAACATCCATATCGTATCTTTTCGGGGTAAGGTAAGAGCCTTAGAGGCTTCAGAGATGAAGCCTTTCAGGTTTTATTCGAAAATCGAGGCCTAAGTTTTTCTCTCTGACCTCCGGCTGAAAAGATTCAACTTTATGAGTGCATCCTAAGTTCCATCTCGTATAGATTTCTGAAATGAAGAAACGCATAGCTTGTGCTCAAATGACAGCAGTTAATGGGGATAGAGCCGAAAACCTTTCCCGAATTGAAAAACTGGTAAAGGAAGCAGCGCAGTCAAAATGCCATGTGGTTGTTTTTCCCGAATTAGCTACTGTAGGATATGGTGAACCGGAAGCCAATGCCGCCTCAGCAGAAGCCATACCTGGCCCGACTTCCCAAACACTCAGTCGCATGGCAAAGGAAAATAAAATAGCCGTTGCTATCGGGATGCCTGAACTCGATGAAGTTTCGGGTATCCGCTACAATACGATGTTGTTGATCGGAGCTGACGGTGAAGAGGTCTTTAGGTATCACAAAGTGCATCTCTGGACGAGAGAGAAGGCATGGGCTCAACCCGGTGAGGATTTCCCTGTAAAAGAGTGGGAAAGCATTCCTACAGGGATGTGGGTCTGTTATGATAGTAGGTTCCCTGAAGCCGCCCGTTCCATTGCTCTCGCAGGTGGCAAGTTAAGTCTGGTGGCAACCGCTTGGCTTGGACCCTCTGATGAGTGGGAACTCGCTATTCGCTCACGCGCGATGGACAATGGTATTTTCGTGGCAGCATCCGCACTTCAGGGTGAACCTTTTTACGGACCCAGTTTGATTGTGGATCCTCAC
>JAESUN010000111.1 GCA_016763045.1 Opitutaceae bacterium
AGTATGTTGTGAGCGAAGTGGATAAACCATCTCGTATCAATATTGAGACAAAGTTTTATACGTTAGAGTATGCACTCGCTAGTGAGGTAGCCCAACAGTTAAAGACGCTGGTAGATTCTGCTCGTAGTGGGTTTGGGGGACAACAATCTCCACAGCCATCCCGCTCAATTGGGCCAGAACGAGCCCGTTCGGTTGCTCCGAGTGCTATAGGAACTGCTTCGTTACAGGCAATTCTCGGCGGTAATATTTCTATTAACTCGGATGACAGGACGAATCAGGTGATCATTATTGCGGATCCATCGACGCTGCCGTTTTTTGACGGAATTATTGAAAAATTGGATGTGTCGGCAGAGGCTTCGACTCGAATAGAAGTGGTGCGTATTCAACATGCGGATGCCACGGAGCTGGCGTCATTGTTGAGCCAGTTTGTTTCAGGGCATTCGCAATCGTCCAGCTCTGATGGGGGGAATGTGCGTCGCTCAGGCATCTCTAGCGGAAATCGTGCTACCTTCGGAGGGAATGATCCTCGGACAAATGGAAGGCAATCGCAATCTCGACTGGCTCAGACTGTTCAAATTGCGTTGGAGGATAGGGACAGCCAGTTCAGTGATCTGATGACCATTGTGGCAGATGAGCGGAGTAATGCACTTATCTTATCGGGGACAAACAATGACCTGGATTTAGTGATGGATATTGTAAAACAAATCGATGTGCTTCTGGCTCAGGTTCTGATCGAGGTCGTGATTGCTGAAGTCAATTTAAGCGATAGCAGTGATAGGGGTATCGATAGTTTTAATGTTACCTATGCAAATGATGGAAATGGGACGCAAACCTTCTCGGATATATCTGGAAAATTAGGCCCGCTTTCGATTGCAGATGGGATCGCTGTTTTTTCTGGTGGCGAATTAGCGAGCTGGGGTCTGCAGGCTGTATTCAACGCCGCAAGGACGGAATCAAACATTAAGGTGCTCTCAGCTCCAACAATTGTCACAACTCATAACAAAGAAGGATCGATTATTATTGGTGAATCACGCCCGATCATTACTTCTAGCCAATCATCTATATCGGGAGGAGATACGACCCGTTCTACCGTTCAGTTTCAGGATATTGGGATAGAGCTTAAGGTTACGCCATTGATTGGACCCAATAATGTGATTCAGCTCGAAATTGATCAAAAGATCGATGATGTCGTTGGACAGGTTATCATCGATGGAAACGCCCAGCCGATCATCGGCCGAAAACAGGCCACTTCATTTGTCAGTGTAAAGAGCGGGGAGATGATCGTTTTGGGAGGTATTCGTTCTATGCGCGATGAGAAGAGCAAAGGTCGCATGTTTCTTTTGGGGCAAATTCCTCTGATACGTTCATTGTTTACTCGAAAGACCAAGCGTGTGGAGGTGAAAGAGCTTTTGGTCTTTATTCGACCAGTGTTATCCGGACGACTGATGATGCTCTGATTGATGCTCGTTTCCGCTTGGATGCCTTTAAGGAAAGCGAAAACGTCAAGGACTTCATGGATATCATGAAAGCTGCTGAAGAAGAGCTGAAAGAGGAAAAGGAAGCCGAAAAAAAGAAGTAGTAGGGAGCGAGGGTAATGAGAATAGTATTTTTTAGATTACGATTATGCCGAACCCTATGTGTCGCGTTAGGGATGACGGGGTGTCTCTGGGGGCAAGAAGAGCTGAGGGAGTCTCCTTTTCTCCCGTCTGGTTTTGGTAAAAGTGTAGAAGAAGTCGCATCAGGAGGTTCTTTGGATAAAATAGAACTCAGAGGGATTATGTCGGTTGATGGGATTTATTCCTTCAGCTTGTTTGATTCCTCAATTGGTCGGGGCTTTTGGGTGGATATCGATGAATCTGTGCAAGGTGTGACGATTGTTAGTTTTGATGAAATAAGTGAGAGCGTCACGATAAAGGAAGGCGGGAAAACAAGAGCGTTGAAGTTGAAAGAAGCAAAAATCATTGCGCTTAAAATAACATCTCTTCCTTCTTCTGGTAAAATGCAGCCTACGGTTACGGCACAAGGAGGCCAGAGCAAGGGAACGATCAATCAGCTCTCGGATGATCAAGTGCGTGATAGAATGAAAAATGTAGCGACCGAAATTCGCCGTCGTCGAGCTGCTCGTAGAGCGATCATCGAAAAGAATAACGCCAAGAAAGCTTCTGGAAATCCTTAAGAAAAAATGACAAATTTTGGAGTAATCTTTAGCGAAATCGCCTGCCTGGAATCCCTCTCGGAGGAACAAGTCAATGAGTTGGAAACAGCTCAAAGATCTGGGAAGGTTCAGTTGCTTGCCAGTTATTTGGACATTCCTGAAGAGGAGGCTCTCCAGCGTCTGTCTGGCGATGCGGGATTGGCTCTGGCTGATCCAGATGCGTTTGATCTGGAAGTCCTGACCAGTCTGCCGATTCGAATTATCAACGAATATCATTGTGTTCCCTTGCTGGGGGATAGTGATGAGGATTCTTTGGTGTTGGCAACCAGTTGGCTCCCAGACGGGGATATGGATGACTGGATTTTTGCGACTTCAGGAAAGGAAGTCTCGTGGCGATTAGCCGCACCGGACAAGATTACGAAATTTGTCACAGCCAACCTGGGGGTCGGTGCAGAAAGTCTGGATGATTCGATGGATTTGGTCGCCGATGCATCTTTTTCTGAAGAAGAGGAAGAGGACGAAAGCGCCGCCATCATACGGTTTGTTAATCAAGTTATCAGCCAGGCGATTGAAGACGGGGCCACGGATATTCATTTTGAGCCCCAAGAGGAAACACTTCGGATTCGCTATCGCATTGATGGATTATTGGTAGCTGTGCCCGTTCCAGAAAACCTTCGTCGGATTCAGGATGCGATTACGTCTCGTTTGAAAATCATGGCAAAGCTCAATATCTCGGAACGGCGTCTTCCGCAGGATGGGCGAATCAATTACAACAAGTCAGGCAATACTCTGGATATTCGTCTTTCGACTATTTCGACGATGTATGGAGAGAGTGTGAGCTTACGATTGTTGAATAAAAAGAGTGAGCCACTTTCATTGGAGCAATTGGGCCTCCCTCAGGAGGATCAGGTTCAAATAGATAATGTCCTAACTCTTCCGCATGGAATTATTCTCGTTACCGGACCTACTGGGTCTGGTAAATCAACTTCGCTGAATGCGTTTATTCGCCAAATCAATTCAACGGATAAACGGATCATGACGATTGAGGATCCGATTGAATACGAGGTGCCTGGGGTGAATCAAATTCAAGTCCAACCGGAGATAGGTTTTGATTTTGCGGATGCGCTTCGACATGTGCTCCGGCAGGATCCTGACACCATTATGATTGGGGAAATTCGCGATAAGGATACGGCTGATATTGCTATCAGGGCATCTTTAACAGGGCATTTGGTTTTCAGCACCATCCATACAAATGATGCTCCAGGAGCGATTACTCGGTTGGTTGATATGGGGATAGAGCCCTTTCTGATCGCCTCCAGTATCGAGATGGTCATTGCGCAACGATTGATTCGGAGAATATGTAGTGATTGTAAAAAGATGCTTCCAGTCGATCCAGTGAGTTTACGCAATTCTCTCGCTATATTAGATATCGATCCTGAGGAAGCTCATGGCATTTCGCATCTGCCTGAACCAAGTGGATGTGAGAAATGCCGCCAACTTGGTTATCGGGGTCGTTTAGGGTTGTTTGAGATATTGAGAGTCGACGAGAGCTTTCATGATTTGATTGTTAATAAAGAGTCGGCGAGAGCCATTCGGAAACTAGGATTGGAAAAAGGGATGAGAACGCTGGAACAGTCCGGGTGGATGCAGGTGAAGAAAGGCCTCACCAGTCTGGAAGAAGTTGTTCGGGTAGTTTCCATGGCCCAAGGAAATGAGGAGGAATGAACGTATTCTTCTGAGCTTCAAAATTTGAAATTTCGTTACAACTGATGGAAACATTTAAGTACATTGCCAGAGACCAGAAGGGAGTGGAGCAGAAAGGGAAACTGGAAGCAGATTCACGTAAGGCAGCGATTCGGAAATTGGCTTTATTGCAGTTAACACCTGTTCGATTGGACGTCGGAACTACTTCAACTTCGGGTGGTAACGGGAACTGGAGGCAATTGCTTGGAATGGGGAAGGAAGGAAAGCTTTCGTCTAAAGATGGGAAAACGATTGGTCGTGGTCAGATGTTACCTTTTCTCAGTTCTCTTTCGGAATTGACTGGATGTGGGATGCAGATGGGAGATGCTATTCGATTGATGGGAAAGCGTTTGAGTGATTCTCGCTTACGGTTTTTGGCAAATTCAATATGGAGCCATTTGAGCCAGGGAAAATCGTTATCGGGGGCGTTACTGGAACATTCTTCTGTTTTTAATGAATCTGCGATTAGCCTGATCGAGGCGGGGGAGGCGACCGGTAATCTTTCGAATATTTTGAAACGTCTGGTTATTGATCTGGAAGAGAAAAAAGAAATCAAGGGGAAGATTCTTACGGCGTTGGCTTACCCTGTTTTTATTGTTTTTGTAGCAGTCGCAGTTGTTCTGGTTTTTCTCTTCTTTTTGCTGCCTCGTATTCAGTCATTGCTTACTTCATTAGGGGAAAGACTTCCGCTTTCGACACGGCTCATGATCGATTTATCCGAATTCATGATAAGCTATGGGATCTTTTTTGTGGGGGCGATCGTGGCTGGAGTTGTTGCTGTTTTGACTTGGCGCAAAACAGAAAAAGGCCGTGCCGTTTTGGATGAAAAAGTTCTGCGAATTCCGGGTCTCGGTTCATTTTTGCGGGATATGAACATATTGAACCTTTCGCAGACACTATCATTGCTTTTGGAGAACGGAATTACGACGATTACTGCACTGGCGATGACGGAGAGGACCATTCATAATCTGACGATCCGTAAGAGCTTTAATGATGCACGTGCAAAGATTGCAGAAGGATCTTCTATATCGGGAGCGTTTAAAGCGACGGGTTATTTTGTGGATATCGTAATCGATATTCTCACGGTGGGAGAGAACACTGGAAACATTGTTCCGGGATTAAAAGAAGTTTCACGTTACTATGGGAAGAAACAAGATAAGCAGATCAAGGCATTTACGGGACTTATTTCTGTTGGAGTCCTGATGATTGCATTTGTTTTTGTGGGTCTGATTGCTTTCGGAATTATTTCGAGTGTTTTCCAACTGAGCTCAAGTCTGACGGTCAAATAATTCGCCTGTTCTTCTCTTTGGAGATTGGGCCTTGCGGGATGGAGTAGATATCTCTTTAGTCCAACCGTTTTATGCCCAATTCGTTCGGTAAGTTATTTAAAATCACCACCTGGGGTGAAAGCCATGGTGGAGCTGTTGGTGTGGTGATCGATGGTTGTCCTCCTAATCTTCCTCTTTCTGTAGAAGAGATTCAGGCGGAGCTGGATCGTCGTCGGCCTGGACAGAGTGATATCTCAACTCCTCGGAAGGAAGCGGATATCGTCTCGATCCTTTCTGGGTTGTATGAGGGAAAGACGACCGGCACACCTATTTCGATGATGGTTCATAATCAGGATCAACGTCCTGAAGCCTATAAAGAGATGAAGGCGAAGTTTCGGCCTTCTCATGCAGATTACACCTATCAATCAAAATACGGCATCCGTAATCCTGAAGGAGGTGGTCGTTCTTCGGCACGCGAAACCATTGGGCGAGTGGCCGCGGGTGCGATTGCAAAAAAAATTCTCCGCCTAGCAGGAAATGTCGAAGTGAGCGCTTATGTCTCGCGCATTCATGATATCAAAATGCCGAAAACAGAGACAGTGCCTTCGCTGGAAGCGATAGAGGCGACAGCTGTCAG
>JAESUN010000112.1 GCA_016763045.1 Opitutaceae bacterium
GGATTGATTGATGATGTATTATCATTCGTAACAGGTGCTTTTTAGGAGGAAAAAATGATAGGTCCCATTGTGCAGCACTTTTTGAAGACACAAAAAAACGAGTGGCTTAATAAAGAAATAAAATCGGCAATGTCAGATAAGAAGAAGGACAGCTTAACTCTGAAAGCAAGTGAACTATTTTTAGTATCAGGTTTAACCAGTATCATTAAAAATCTAGCCGAAAAAAAGACCATTAGCAATCTAAACTTTACTACGCATATTCCAAAATTTAGTAATCCTAGTGTTAAGTTAAAAGGTTTAATCGCCAAAGCTAATTTAAAGGCAGATGGACTATTAAGAACAGGAAATGTGAACGGTTCAAAGTTTGATATCTTTAGCAATTCAGGGGCTATCGACCATACAAAAGACTTAATTTATGTTTATGAGTTTTTAATAACTAATATGCCAGATGGTGACACGATATTAGAACACCTGCAGCGCGCTAACGAAGAGGCAAGAGAAGCCGTTAAAAAAGTCTTTCTTTCGCTTAATATCAAAGGAGAGGATTTTGAACGTATTCGCTCCCAGCTCTTACTGATGATTAATAAGGAAAAGCCCCTAAAAACCAGCGAAGCCATTAAGCAAGTTTATTTTCCTGTCAAAGAAGGGTATCACTTACTCTCTATCCTTTATCCATCACCCTTAATGCATGAATTAAGGGCGCGTATCACTGCAATGCAATTTAGTGAGACTGCCAAACTAGCCAGAAAAGATAAAAAAGAAAATAAATACAATGAAACCCCTATTTCAGATATTTATAACCTCACAAAAATAGGATTTGGCGGCGCGAATAAACAGAATATTAGTGTTTTAAATAATAAGCATGGCGGTGATTTTTATTTGCTATCTTCTGTACCCCCCACATTAAAAAATCGTTTTATTCAGCCTCCTAAAATTAACTTCTTTTCTGACAGCTTATACCTCAAACTTTTTCAACAGGGTTTTAAAAAATTACATCGACTATTTAGCGATAAAGATACCCTGCACATTAAAAATAGGCGGCGTTATTGGATAAAACACATCATTTATCAAGTGATTGAAAAAATATGGCAGATTCGCTCTATTGATGGAGGCTGGTCTGAATCAGATACTTACAATGGATTGAAAGCCTATCAAAAAACATGGCTCGATCAGGCAGAACAGGATAAAAGAAGCACACTGGATTTTGATTTAATAAAAATAGACTTATCTCGTTGGTTGGTTAATAGCTATAACAAACAACTTGAAACAGGGTTTACACGACTAGGGGATGACCATAAACCCTATATCGAAACCATTATTGATGAACTAGAGGAGGCATTGCAATGAAACGGATTATCGTTATTCCACGGATTGAAATTCAAAATGCCAACGCACTTTCCAGCCCTTATACCATTGGTTTTCCTGCCATGACCGCATGGCTAGGGGCTGTTCATGCCTTACAGCGACAATTAAATACAAAAAATAGCGACTTCGTTGAACTGAAATTTAACAGTGTTGCCGTGGTTAATCATGAATTTAACCTGCACACCTACAAGGGTGTAGGGGATTTTAATCATTCGATTATTTCAACCAGCAACCCGCTTAAAAAAGATGGTAAACGCCCATCAACGATTGAAGAAGCCCGTTGTCACTTAACCGTATCCTTAGTCATTGAATATTCGGGCATAGACCAAAATGAAGTAGAGGAACTGCTGGAATTATTACCCGCATTATTACGCCGTATGAAAATTGCATCAGGTGATGTATTGGATTTTTCTCAAGCGTACTCTAAACAAATACAAGGTCATACTGAAACCCAAAAATTAATGGCTCAATTAATGCCAGGATTTTGCTTGATAGACCGCCGTGATTTAGTGCAAGAATCAATGGAGCAGGGATTAGATGGTTTAGATGCCTTACTTGGATACCTAAAAATTAACTCAACTTGTCAGAAAATAAGTAATGAAACTAAAGAAAAAGAAAAGATTGAATGGACGCAAACTCGTCAACAACAAGGCTGGCTAGTCCCGATTGCTATCGGTTTTCAAGGGATTACTGATATTGCAGAAGATATAACTCACAGCCAAAGAGATAGCATCAGTCAACACCGATTTGCTGAAAGTGTGGTCAGTTTAGGTGAATTTATCATGCCATTTCGCATAGATAACCTAGACAACATACTATGGCATTATGCCGATGTAGAAAACGACCTTTATTTATGCCAACAAAACCAACTTTTTATTAAGCCACAGGAGCAGTAATATGAAAAAATCAAAAGAGAATACGCCGTCCGTTTTAGCCTTTGAGAAAAAATTAGTCCCTTCTGATGGCTTTATGTATGGCACGACGTGGGAAAGCCGTCATAAAAGCGTAAAACCATTAAAATTGATCGAAAAATCAGTACGCGGTGTTATTTCAAATAGACTAAAAACAACACAAGATGCGGATGAAGAAACTAAAAAAGCAAATTTACAAAGAGTCGATAATTGCGCGCTTGAAGCGGATCAAGATACTTTAAAATTGAACTTCACGCTAAAAATATTGAGTGGTGTTGAATATCCCTCTGCTTGTGATAATAAATTATTTAATGAGAGTTACCTTGACGTTGTTAAACAGTATATTCAAGAGGAAAAGTTTACCGAGTTAGCAAAACGTTATGCAATCAATATTGCGAATGCGCGTTTTTTATGGCGAAACCGAGTAGGTGTTGGGCAATTAGAAGTACAAGTTAAAGTGGTTGGGGATGAAAGTAGCCACTGGACTTTTAATGAAAATGACGCGATAAAAATAAATGATTTCGAGAGTAACAACCCAAAAATCAATGAACTTGCTGAAAAAATCGCCCATACTTTATCGGGTGATACCGAGTATTTACTTTTAGAGATTACAGCTTTTGCCCAAGTAGGAATGGCACAAGATGTTTATCCGAGTGAAGAAATGGTTTTAGATAAAAGTAATAGCAAAGAGAAAAAAAGCAAGATTCTTTATCAGGTAAATAACCAAGCTGCCATGCACTCCCAAAAAATTGGTAATGCCTTACGCACCATTGATACATGGTATCCAGATTATATTGAAAATAATCAACGTGCCATCGCTATTGAAACTTATGGCTCAGTCACCAATTTGGGTGTTGCTTATCGTAAAGATAGAAAAGTTAATTTTTACACTCTGTTTGATAAATTTGCCCGTGCAGAACTCTTAGATAACAAAGAAGATGAACATTTTGTTATGGCTGTTTTAGTCCGTGGAGGCGTATTTGGTGAGAGTACCAAGTGATGATGAAATATTATCTTGATATTACCTTACTACCCGATGCAGAAGCCAATTTAGGCTTTCTCTGGCAAAAGGTTTACCAGCAAGTTCATCTTGCCTTAGTTGAAAATAGAATAGCAGAAAACCGGTCTGAAATTGCCGTTTCATTTCCGAAATATGGCGATAAAACATTTCCACTAGGTGATAAATTACGTTTATTAGCGGAAGAAAAAAACCAATTAGAACAGCTTAAGGTAGGGGAGTGGCTGAACCGACTTACTGATTATGCACATATCACATCAATTAAAACCGTACCGTCAGAGGTTAGTGAATATGCCTACTTTAAGCGCAAGCAATTTGATACAAATATTGAACGACTAGCACGCAGACGAGTAAAGCGTAAAGGTGAAACATTTGAACAGGCGATGAAACATCTTAAGGGGTTTAAGGGTAAGGAAAGTGGATTACCCTTTATTAATATAAAAAGCCTTTCAGGCAGTCATTCATTTAGGTTGTTTTTTGAGCAAAAAATTGTTGATATATCTGAGGCTGGCGACTTTAATTGTTATGGGTTAAGCCATGAAAAAAAGCAGGCTACTGTTCCTTGGTTTGAATAAGTGCTTTTGTAAATGCTCAAAATATTTTTTCAAGCTTTATAGGTGTAATACATGAAAAATCTGACTTCAATAGAAACTATAAAGCGGTTTAATTCTGTTACATAAGGGCTAAAAGATAGTCCTGTTATGATTTGTGATCAAGGTACAGAGGGTGTTGTTTTACTGTCTGTAGCAGATTATAACGAGTTAAAAAAATTAGAAGATAGGTTGCGAAAAATTGGCTGAACTAGCAGTACAAGAAGGTTTTGCATTAGCTAGTGGTACTGATAATTTGCTGAAAACCTTGTAGTCAGATGTAAATAGATTCATCTATTTTTTCTTCTAAAAGAAGGCTTGAGTAATGAAATTGAACAAAAACCATTTTTTATGGTTAAAAGTAATGCTCATGACCTAAGTTTGTAGCGCTCCTTAACAATATAGCAAAATCAATGGGTTAGAGTGGCTAAAAAAATGATTGGTATCAATTCAATATAGCAGCTAACTAATTGTTACAACTTATTTTTTTTACGTTAAACTGCTGTTCACTGCCGCACAGGCAGCTTAGAAAACGTTAAGCCATTCTAATTCGCTACCCACAAAGTTCAC
>JAESUN010000113.1 GCA_016763045.1 Opitutaceae bacterium
CTTTTTTGAGAAAAATATTTTCTGAAACAGTGATGGGTCGCTCTATGGGCGGGACGCGGATGGAAACAATGGTAATAGATGCTTTTTTACCCCTTTTGGCTGCAAATGATGCGAGTCTTAACTTATTTGACCTCTGGTTTAGTTGGTATGCTGGAGATACTCCACAACGCTTAAAGGATGCAATTGGGGTGATAGGGGTTGTGGATGGGGTGGGTAACCCGATGGCAAATGGCTGGATCCAAGGAGCGCTTTCTTTGGAGTATGAGCTCCGATATGGAGGTGGAGAGAGCCATCTGTAGGAATAAACCGTCCTAATGAGGGAGGATGCTTGACATTTTGCTTCAGGAAAAATTTATTCTCCTTTTCTCTTTCTAACTTATTTTTTATGAAAGTGGGTCTTCGGTCCCGCTTTTTTTTTTCTTCTAAAACCAGTAACTATGAGCAGTGAAATTCTATCAGTTCTAGAATACATGGAGCGCGAAAAAGGAATCAGTCGTTCAGACATGATTGCTACGATCGTTGCGGCCATCAAGAATGCTGCTTCGAAGGGAATAAATGCTGGGCAGGAGCTCAAGATCGAGATTAATCCTAAGAATGGAGGATTGAGTGCAAGTGCACTTCTTCAAGTGGTCGATTCTGTCGGTGATCCCAAAATTGAAATCCATGTCGAAAAGGCTCGGTTGATACAACCTGATGCGCAAATAGGAGATACGGTAGAGAAAGAGATTGATCCAGCATTTCTTGGACGGATTGCTGCTCAGACAGCCCGGCAGGCAATCATGCAGAGAATTCGCCAGTTTGAAAAAGAGCGAATTTACGACGATTACAAAGATACGATTGGAGATATCGTTTCAGGTACTATTCGTCGGCGTGAGAGAGGTGATTTGTATGTCGATTTGGGGAAGGCTGAAGCGATGCTTCCTTCTAGGGAGCAGGTAATGGGGGAGGATTATGCTCCAGGTGAACGTATTCGCTGTTTGCTATTGGCAATCGAGTCGACGAATCGTGGCCCGGAACTTATTCTCAGTCGTTCAAGTAGTAAATTTGTTCGTCGGTTGTTTGATCTCGAAGTAACCGAGATTGGTGATGGAACTGTTAAAATTGAAGCCTTTGCCCGTGAGCCGGGTTATCGGACGAAGATTGCCGTTTCGTCAACAGATCCCAAGGTTGATCCAGTTGGTGCCTGTGTGGGTGCTAGAGGAGCGAGAGTGAAGACCATTGTTCGCGAACTTAGTGGAGAGAAGATTGATATCATTCGTTATTTTGAAGACACTAAGGAAATGGTAGCGGAAGCGTTTAAACCGGCAATTCCTAGAAGTATAACGATTGATGATCGTAGCAGACGAATCATATTGGAAGTTTCTGAAGATGATCTTGCGATAGCGATTGGACGGAAAGGGCAGAATGCGCGTCTGACTTCGAGACTGGTTGGCTGGAAGATCGACATCGTGAAAGAAGAATCAAAGGATTTGAGTATTGAAGGAAAAATGAAAAAAGCGATTCAAGGGCTCAACCAGATTCCAGGTATTGATGATGAAACTGCTGGCAAATTGGTCAATATTGGCTTGATCAGTGCTGATGCTTTTGATGGCGTCGAAGTAGACGATCTTGTAGATGCTGGTTTTTCTAATGAAGAGGCTGCTGAGGTTATTGAAAAAATAAGAGGTTTCATAGAGTCTCAAAAATAATCAGCATAGAAATCTTAAACGATAGACTGACAAACTTACTTATCACCGTCCTTTATAATTTTACTAAATGAGCGTTCGAATCCATCAGCTTTCTAAAAAAACCGGAATAGCAAACAAGGAGCTTATCTCTTTATTAAAAGAAAGAGGGTTTAATGTGACAAGTGCCTCTAGTTCCATTGACAACATTTCAGCTGATTCCTTGATCGAGGAATTCGCGGCGAAGAAGCCCGCTGAAGAAGTTGCCTCGCAGGAAGGAGAAAAGAAGAAAGTTGAAGCCGTTGTTGAAAAGAGTGCCCCTTCCTCAATTCCGTCTAGTGTTTTTGTAAAGTCGGCCAAGCAAGTGGCTGATGAGAGGGAGAAAAAGCTAGAAGACTCACGTCCAAAACCAGCCGCTCCTCCTCCTGTTTCTCCAAAGCCGGCCGCTCCTCCAGTCGTTTCTCAACCAGCTCCTTCGCTTCCTCCTAGCCCAGGTTCATTCGGTCCTCCACCTGTTTCGATGCCTCAGAAACCACCAGCGGTCTCTCTTGGTAATTCGACTCCAGCCGCTCCACCTCCAATGGGATTACGGCCATCACCTGTTTCGAGTGAATCAGCGGAAGAAGAGGGAGCAGCAGAAACGGCAAAGAGTGATGTTGAATCTGATTCAGCTGATCAATCCGAAATTCGAACAATTCAGGTAAAACCTCCTATTGTTGTTCGGGAGTTTGCGATCGCTATGGGCGTCAAGCCATTCAAGCTGATCTCTGAGTTGATGGAGATGGGAATTTTTGCTTCGATGAATCAAAGTATCGAAGAAACGGTTGCTAGTAAGATCGCTGAGCAACACGGTGTTCTTTTGGATGTCCGCCATCGGGGGGACACTCCCGTCAAGAAAGAAAAGAAAGTTGAGCCCGAAGAAGTTGATGAAAGCCTCTTGATGGAGCCCCGTCCACCAGTTGTCTGTATTTTGGGACATGTGGACCACGGAAAAACTTCTTTATTGGATAAAATTCGGTCTGCTGAGGTAGTAAAAGGTGAGGCCGGAGGGATTACGCAGCATATTGGAGCTTATCAGATAAAAGCTCATGATAAACTGATTACTTTTCTGGATACACCCGGGCATGCTGCTTTTAATAAAATGCGGGCTCGTGGGGCCAATGTAACAGATATCGCTATTTTAGTGGTTGCTGCCGATGATGGATTTATGCCTCAGACGGATGAGGCTTTGCTCTTTATTCGGAAAGCTGGAGTAACTCCGATCATTGCTATCAATAAGATTGATACAAAAGGAGCTAACGTTGAACGGGTAAAAACTCAGATGCAGGAACGTGATTTGCTTCCTGAGGATTGGGGCGGTGAGACAATCACTGTTGAAGTCTCAGCGATGACCGGTGATGGTATTGATAGTCTACTGGAAATGATCCTGTTGCAGGCAGATGTCTTAGAGCTGAAGGCTAATCCTAAAAAGAAGAGTACAGGAGTTGTGATTGAATCACAAATGGAAGTGGGTCGTGGACCGACTGCTACAGTGATTATTCAATCTGGAACGTTGAAAGCGGGAGATTCTCTGGTTTGTGGTCTTTTTAGTACTAAGGTGAAGGCGATGTTTAATGATGAAGGAAAGCCGGTTAAAGTAGCGACTCCTTCGTTTCCTGTTCGAGTTATTGGCTGGTCAGGTGTTCCTGAATGTGGAGCGATCTTTGAAACTGTTAAGAATGATCGTGTCGCAAAGAAGATCGTTGAAGATCGTATTACCGAATCCCGGAAAATTGTTTCAGAGGACCCTGTTGAAAAGATCCCAGGATCGGTGGAAACTCTTTTTGCTGCAATGGAAGCCACAAAGAAGAA
>JAESUN010000114.1 GCA_016763045.1 Opitutaceae bacterium
ACTGATGGATCAACCTCAAATTGAAAAAAAGTCGCAATGAGGTTCCAACACAACTGAGATTGGGCTCATGAGGCGAAACGCTCTAACACCCTTGTAAAGTTTGACTAGGTGTTTTGGGTCGGGGATAGTAAAGACCTTCTCAATCATTTGTTCTCGAAGAATATGAACATATCCTTTCAGGTTATGAATCGCAAGTTCGCCACCGAAATCACAGGTTGGCGATATGACACACCGTACGAAATATACGGATACGTAGAAGGGGATAAAAATCAGACAATCGATCACTTCACTACAGAAGAGAATCGCTTCTACGCCATTCTTAGCGGAGACGAACTGATTGGCTTTCGCTCGTTCGGGGAAGACGGACGAGTCAGTGGCGGGAATTATGACGATTCGCATCTGGACACTGGCGGTGGACTCCATCCAGATCTTACGGGGAAAGGCTTAGGGCCAGAGATAATAATGAAAGGATTACTCTTCGGTAGCCGCGCTTTTGGAAAAAATCGATTTCGTGTGACGATCGCCGACTTCAACAAAAGAGCCAAGAAGGCATGCGAGAAGATCGGATTCAGTCCTACGCAGAGGTTTGCTAGAACTAGCGACGGTGAGCACTTTACTATCTTCACGATTGAAATAAACAACCGAGAACCACTAGACCGGGTGCTGTCCAACTTTACAGAATGAAAAGGGAGCCGAACAAACCACTTGAGACAACCTGTCTGCCTTGTGAAGCTTGACTAGGTGTTTTGGCTCCGGGATATTATAGACCTGCTTGATTACTTGTTCGATGAGAGGATAACATGAAAACTCTTACAGCCGCCAGCTTCAACCTTGCCCGCGATTTTGTCCATGGAAGAGCACGCCCAATTGACGAGGCGCTCTTTGCCTACACGTTTGAGAATGGCAAGCCAGACGCTGTCTGGGATACTCTCCACAGTTTTTCAAATGCGGATGGAGGCTTTGGTCATGGCATGGAGCCGGATTGTCGTCTGCCGGGATCCTCAGCACTGGGGATCATCACGGCATTTCCGTACCTGCTTCAAACAAATGCCCCAGCAAACCATCCCTTGGTAAAAAATGGCATCCAATACCTAATGGACGTCTATGATGGAAGTTTACAGGGCTGGAAAATGCTTCCCCCGGAAGTAAACAACTATCCGAGAGCAAGTTGGTGGAACTATGACCTAAAGACGGCAGACAAAGCAGTAATTGAGGACTGGAGCAACCCGTCTGCTTGTGTTGTAGCATATTTACACCGATATGCGGAGATTGTGCCCGATAGCTTCTTGCTGGAAGTTACAGAAAAAGCGGTGTCCGTCTTTTCGGAGAAGCGTGAGACCATTGAAGGGCACAGTTATCTTCCTTTCATCGAACTTGCGGATGCTCTACCCATTGAGACGAGTAAAACAATCTGGTCGGATCTAAAGAAGCAGGCTCACGCGGCAATCGTTACTGATCCGGCGAAATGGACAGGCTATGGGATTCGTCCGCTTTCGGCGGTACCAACACCCGACTCCCCTTTGATAGAGGTAATGGTGGAATCCGTGAACGCGCATCTTGATTTCGAAATTGACCGTCAGCATACCGATGGATCATGGCATCCTTTCTGGACATGGGGGCAATTTGATGCTGAGTGGAAAAAAGCAAAGGTCGAATGGCAAGGCCAACTCACGGTCAATTTGCTTCGCAGCCTGAAGGCCTTCGGCCGAGTCGCGTGAAAAGCATGCATGCGGTCTTAACACAAAACCAGTTTAGTAAGGCGAGAGATTTTCTGTTGCGCGAAGGGCGACCACTGGAGCAACAGCTCTTCCGACATTATTTCGAGCAAAGCGATGTTGAAGGTATTTTGCGTGAACTAAACGCTTACCAAATGCCCGATGGTGGATTCAGGCGGATGGGGGAAGGCAACAGGAATGCGTCATCTCCCATCGGCTCGACTGTCGCTTTTCAGCATCTTGTAGAACTGGATGTCGGGTCTGACCATCCAATCGTCCAGAAAGGCGTGGACTACTTCCTGTCAGCCTACGATCAGGACTATGCGGCCTGGCCTCAGAACGCAGATGATCGGCGTTACTTGGAAGACAATCTCTATCAGCACTGGGGCAACCCCAGTGCGGAGATCGTTGGGTATCTATGGAAATACCGAGAATCAGTCCCGCCTGAGTTTCTTGAGCATGTCACAGCCATTGCGATCGACCATTTCCACAATCTGTCTGTTCCTGTCCCCGGCTTTTCCGACTTGTGCTACCTGCGCCTTGCCCGATGGATACTGACAGACTCCATTCGCGAGGATATCTACCGGAAAGTCTCTGAAGGCGTGTGTCAGAATCTACAATTGGATCACACGCGCTGGCATACGCAGTACTTCATCAAGCCCTATTGGTATGCCACACACCCAACCTGCGTGTTTCACGGATTGTTGCGTGATGAAATCAACGCGTGCCTCGACTTTGACATCGAGACCCAAGAGGATGATGGAAGTGCCTACCTGACCTTCAAAGTGGATGGTGAGGCGAAACGCATATGGAAGAGCATCTGGACTCTTGAGGGCCTGAAGATACTCAAGAACTATGGACGAATCGAAACAATGAGATCATCGGACCAATCCATAGGCAGCGACAAGTAATAGACGCGCTTTGCACAGCAATTCCTTGCGCGTCATGTCAGATATTCTAAGAAAATAAATGAAATCAGAATCCGTCATTTTCCTGTTACTGTTGATGACAACCTGCCTGCCTTGTGAAGCTTGACTAGGTGTTTTGAATCCGATCCGAAACGACCCCGAATTCATCGAAATGATGGAAATCGTCGAAGCCGACATGGCGAGACAGCTAACCAATGTCCGACGCATGGAAGCCAACGGCGCGAACTGGAAGCGATTCCTAAGCCGCCGGAGAAGGAGTAAGGCGGCGGAGAGGGTAGGGTTCGAACCCTACCTCCAGAATCCATTTTAAATCGCCTAAAATTGCAGAGGAATTATAACTTCCTGCTCCACCAGATTTCCCTCTTTTATAGCTGGAAGGAATCTCCACATATATAATGCATCCGATATTTTGTTGGCAATCGGAGCCGGAATATTGGAGTCAACGATTACCTCCGTAATCATTCCAATTTGATTGATAATTACATTCACAAGGATTATTTTTCCTTTGATTCGTTCCTGCTCTGATTCACTAAGATCAAAATTAGGTAAAAAGATGGGAGTCGGATCTGCATCTTCCTCTTGAGTCACTTTGGCATATGAATCGGATATCTGCGCCATCGATAAAGCCTGAACCCAGTTGAGTAGATCTTCCCTCTGGGGATTGTCTGAAGGAACCAACTCCTCTCCATCTTGATAAGCCAGCAATAAATATCGAGGCCGCTTATGCTTCTTCAGAGTTTTGGCCTTCAAATAGGGTACTTTTACAGACAGGGTTTCACCTTCCGGAGTATTTTCGAGATTTCTCCAATGGAGTTCCGCCACACCCTTATCACTATAAAAGAGAAAAACCCCATAGGCATTCGTTATAGAACCACTCATCGGCGTACCAATTTCCCACAGCGATGTCGTACCGTCTAGCTTGATTCTGGATTCATCATTAGGTCCAGATTCAACGGTGACTTCATTCGTGAAACCACCTATTTCCCAACCGGGAAAATTTCCTGCGGAAAGCCCATGCCCAACACCTGTGTCAATGGTAGATACCTTCCTCTTTGTCATAATTGCGGGCAACACATCAAAGTCATTCGCTGAGAAGAAGGCTGTGGAATCTTTTCTCATAGAGACCAATCGACCATCCACCTTGATAAGTGGTTTCTTGTTCTTTACGCCCACAACCGGATAAAATTCTCCTTTGTAGAGAATGATCGGAACATAGGAGTGAAGCGACTGAACGTTTCTAATTGAGGATTGTCTCTCGTCGGCGTGAGAAGAAATCGGCAACAATATACTCCCCAAAAGAACAAGAACGATCGTGGTTAGATGTGATTTTGAGTTCATTTTCATTGGATCTTTATTCACTAATAAATTTATTAGTAACTCTAACCCGGAGAAAGTTCCATTTCTCCTCCGGTATATTTAAGAATCCGATAAGATTTACTGTACCAATTTTCGCTTCCTATCGCTCACTATCCTACGTGAGGAGGTTGTTGGGTAAATTCAATTATGGCAAGGACG
>JAESUN010000115.1 GCA_016763045.1 Opitutaceae bacterium
CATCACCATAATCATCAATCACGACAGAAGACTTCGCCCCCGGAGGGAGAAATTTTTGAGCATCTCCCACTTTCCGTCGCAGTTCATCCCAAACTTGAGGGAGGCTCACTTTATCATATTGATCCTGTATCGTGACGGTTACTGTCGAAAGCCCTCGTTCTGATCTCGACTCGATAGAATCGAGCTGGCTCATCTTTTGCACGGCCAACTCAATCTCATCCGTTACCTCCTGCTCCACTTCCTCTGCTGAAGCTCCAGGATATTGAGTGATGATAAGAGCATCCTTGATCGTAAACTCAGGATCCTCCAAACGACTCATCTTGTTGAAGGACTGGATTCCTATCGCAATAAAAAGGAACGTGGCAACCAGGGTAACAACCCGATTCTTGATGAAATACTCAACAAACTTCATAGTAGTTGAACTAGTTTTCGAATTTGCGAACTTGATCTCCAGCACGAAGCTGATGAACCCCGGAAACGACGACCAAATCCCCTTCTGAAAGCTCTGTTGAAATCACCTCGATTTCAGATCCAACAAGGTTCCCCGTTTTCACCGACTGTCGCCAAACAGTCATACTCCTCGTATCCACAACCCAAACAAAGGGAACACCCTGCTCATCGGAAATCACTGCAGAGCTCGGTAATTTGTACGTTTCTTTTTTTGCTGAATTCTCGTCACCCGCCAAAGTCAGCTCCAGCCTAGCCGTCATGCCAGGAAGCACATTTAGATCCACAGGGCGATCGAAAACTAAAGTCCCTTCATAAGTTCTCGTTGCAGGGTCTGCAAGTGAAGCGATTTCTGTAATCCGAGCGGGAAATCCTCTATTGGGTAAAGAAGTCAGATAAACCATTGGCTTTAGACGCTTCGTTCTTTCTTCAAAAGACAATCCAGGTTTTGCCAAGACTCCCATCGTCTCAGGAATATCTACCGTTATCTTCAAACTCGTATTGTCCTGAATGACGAGGATCTCTTGTTTCGCTCTTACATTCACAATATCATCCACATAAATCTTAGCCACCACACCAGAGATCGGCGCCCTCAAGAACGTATCATTGTAAGCCTTTTCTGCTTTTTCAAAACTAGCCTGAGCCACCTTGAAATTACTCACCGCAAGGTCCAATCGCTGCTTCGACGTAGCTTGCCTATCATACATAGATTGAGCTCTATTTGCTTCCAATTCAGCGGTATCCAATTGCGCTTTGGCAGCGTCTCGGTTTGCCTCAAAATCTCGAGCATCTAACCTGGCTAGAAGCTGGCCTTCACTCACTATCTGGCCTTCCACGACGCTGATCTCAATCATTTGCCCAGGGACCTCGAAACCCAAGTTCGCCTGTCGTGCCGGGAAAATTTGTCCTGGCAACTCCACTACCTCCACTGCTCCCCCTGAAACAAGCTGCACCATCTTAACAGGTCGGATGACCTCAGGCACTTCTACGGTTTCTTTTTTTCCGCATCCCATTAACAGTAGACAAGTAGCAAAAAGTAACGACGCAGAACCGCGACAGATAAATAAGCCATTATATTTGATATTTGGGTTCATTGTATTTTCTTAAAATCTCAATTAGAATTCTTATCGGATTGTTCCTCAGATTGATTTTCTGTAGGGGTTATTTCCTCGGGTTCCTCGAAATCACCGCCCAGGGCAAGATGAAGAGTTATCCTTTCGGAAAGTTGAGCATTTTGATTATTAATCAAGGAAACCTGAGAAGTTACTAGACTAGCCTGCAAAAGTAAGACGCTTAACAACTCCTCTGCTCCATCTTTAAATTGTATCTGCACGAGTTCTAATGCATTTCGATTGTCTTCACAAATAGAAGTCAAAAGCTGGCCTTGCTCTGCCAAAATAGCCCCATTGCTCAGTGTGTTTTCTACTTCACCAAACGCAACCAAAGCCTGTTGTCCAAAGGCTGCCAAAGCAGCTTCCTGCTTGGAGTTTGAAATCTCGACCTCAGCCTTCAACGCACCTCCACTATAGATAGGAGCCAAGAAATTAGCCCCTACACTCCAAAACGAACCTCCGCCTCCGAGTAAATCCGTCAACTCACTGTTTGCACCCCCGACTGAACCACTCAGCCCGATAGAAGGTAGTCTAGCCGTTTTTGCGACCGTAGTCATATTAAAAGCGGCCGCAACCCGGCGCTCAGCGGCGACAAGATCAGGCCGGCGCTCTATTAACTCCGAAGGGAGCCCCACCGGAATCGGGGGGGGAACTGCCACAAAATCATTACTGACTTCCAACTCAGCTGATGGATACCGACCTAATAAAACCTCCAACCCACGCTTTGCTACTTTAGAAGCGCCTTCAACTTGACGCAGCCGTTCTTTTGAGGTAGTCAAATCCGCTCTGGCAAGATGCACCTCTTTCATACCAACATCACCAAATTCAAATTTGATCTCCACTATTTCGAATGTCTTTTCATAAAGACCAACAACTTCCTGTGCAAACTCAAGCTGCTGGGCTATTTCAACAGCCATGAACCAACTTCTAGCAGTTTGAGCCTTCAACGAAAGACGAGCGTACTCGTAGTCTGCCGTAATCGCTTCGCGTTGGGCTTCCGCAGCATCCGTTTGGGCACGAAGCTTGCCCCAAATGTCCAATTCCCAGGAAATATTAACTGCACCTTGGGATGAATGCGAGCTCCCCTGCTCACCCTCACCTCCCGCAGTAATCACCGGTTTCATTTGTGCACCAGCTTGGGTCACGAGACCTCCTGCAGCCTCCACCTCCGCTGCAGCGGCCTGTAAGTCCAAGTTATTAGCCAGCACTTCGTCGATGATCGCATCCAATTGGGGATCTTGAAATGCTTTAATCCAGTTAGCTGGCAACACATAGTCTTCCTGAGAATCCTGCTCCGCAAAAGCATCGGGAATGGTCGTTGTCTCAGCCAGAGCCTGGGCCAAAGCCTCTTCAGACGATGGAGGCGTCGGCGTTGCGCAACCAATAAGAATCAAGCTAACGAGAAACGGAGGAAGAAAATTTTTGATACCCATAAATTAATTCACGAACAAACCTGCAATTGTAAGTATTCTACCTACACAAAAAGAAGAATCCATGAGACACAACTGTATTTCTTTTAGATATGACTTCACTAGAATGAACGCACATTCTATTTTGTACAAATAGGCTCTCATTAGCAGCGCTCATCGAGAGCCAAGAAGACCTCCCCTAAGTGATTTAAGCTTGTAAGGGCAATGCCTGCTTGGTGGATTAATATTCGTTTACAGCAGCCTCTTCCCTCGGCTCCACTACATCACACTCTAAGGTTGTATTGATTATGATCACTCGTCCGTTTATCCTTCGCGTCTTAGGCGCCATCGCCTTCTTGATCTCTGCCAACACTTTGTTCTCAGCCGTCGTCACAAGTAAGGATGGAGAAACCTTAAGAGGTAAAATAATTTCGGAATCCCTTGATTCCATTGTCTTCGAATCTCCCTTCATCGGGATTGTGACAATTCCCAGGTCAAACATTGCCACTTTGGCAGAAGACGAAGAACTGCCCGACCAGCCCAAAGAAAAGGCTAACCAGCCTCAATCCTTTCAAGTATGGCTCGACGAAGTGGATGCTCCATTTTCGAAAAAAGACGATGACACCTACGACTGGATACAGCTCAAATCCGGCGAATGGCTAAAAGGAAGATTCAAGGCAATGTATAGCCAGTCATTTGAATTCGACAGCGACAAACTCAACCTACTCGAATTTGACTGGGAAGACATCAAACGAATCCGAACGCGAAAAAATTTGATGTCCGTATCGATAAGGAAACGACTCTCACTGGCAAATTAGCAATGAAAGATGGGCAGATAATCATTGAAGATGAACGCTTATCCAAAATTGGCCAATTCGAACTTATCTCGATAGCTCCTGACGATAAGGCCAAGTTCGGTAATTGGAGTGCCAAAGTTTCTTTCACCACTAGTCTACGTTCAGGGAATTCTGAAGAAAAAGATTTCGGCATCAATGCTGTTTTACAAAGGAGAACGACCAAAAGGCGATTCTACCTAGACTATCATTCTGACTACAGGAAGATAAACGGCATAACGACATCCGATAATTCTCGACTGAATACGTTCTTCGATACCTTTTTCTCAAAACGCATTTTTTTACGCCCTGTTTCTTTAGAGTCCTATAGGGATCCGTTGCAAAATATTTCCACGAGATACACCCTCGGAACATCTGTCGGCTATCACCTTTTAGATAATCGAAAAACGACTTGGGATATGACAAATGGTCCAGCTTACCAGTACACTGAATTTATAGATGTGCCCGAAGGCGAAGAAAATCGATCTGAAGATCCTGCCGTCGTCTTCTCAAGCCACTTCGACACGAAGCTTACCAAGCGACTTGATTGGAAAGCTACCTCAACAGTCCAATATGCCTCATCTGCAGGAATGACCTATCACGTATTGAGCACACTCGAGTATGAGTTAACTAAAGTCATCGATCTGGACTTCACCATTCTATGGGATCGGATTGAAAACCCAGTGAGGAACGAAATAGGAGACCTCCCCGGAAAAGATGATTTCCAAATGACCGTTGGTATCGGTATCGATCTCTAGGAAAATCTACAAATCCCATCAAGAACGGCGAAGCCGCCCCTCACGTCTTAGTCTCCACTGATCACAGACCCTTGTACCTCACGGATAGAGAGACCGCCGCTACCAGCAGCACTTATTCTGACATCTTGTGTAATATCGAGGATATCGATGCTGCCCGACCCATCTGAAACAACAACTGAACCGTTTATATGCTGAAGGGTCATACCGCCAGAGCCATCCTTAACGGTTAAATTTCCTGTAATGTTTTCGATCAAGATACTACCGGAACCATCATTCGTTTCTATGCTGCCTACAATATCGCTAATCTCGATAGAACCAGAACCATCATCAATCGTCAGGTTCATTACCCTGGGAACTTTCACGGTCAGATTAATAAGTGGAGTGTTACGAGAAAATATCGAGTTTTTGCTTTTAGCGGTAAGAATCGATTGGTTCCCTCTTTTTTCCAATCGAAGATCAACCTTTCGATCTAAAAAAGTTACAATATCATCTTCGTTCATCGCCCCCATTTCTATCTTAGCTACGACTTGAATTTTGCTCAGCCCCTCAACACCCGCTATTTTCAAGTAGCCCGCACCCGCCTCAATAGAAAGGCTTTCTATCCCATGACTAGAAAGCTCTAACTCCCTAGTAACTATATCAATTTCAGCCAAGAGTGAAAGGGGAAGAAAAAGGAATATAAAAATCAGCTTCATACATTTCATCGTTTTATTTTTGATGGAAGAATCACATCGACTTCCAGTGTAATATTCTGGGGGGAATCGCACCAGATTGATCGTTCGCTTCAAAGTTTTATCCCCCAATCATCCAGCAGACTACCCCTCAATAATTCGTAATCAGCAATCGCTTTATTATATTCCGCAACAGCGGATTTTTCACGGACTTCTGCATTCGCTAAATCTTCCTGTAAATCCAGCACAAAAAAGACTTGGCTAGTTCCTAGTTGGAGTTTTCGTTCTTCCGCTTTCAAACTACGTCTCGCAAACTCTCGAGCTCGTCGTGTCACTTGAATCCGTTTCCATTCCGTATCCAACCGTCGCGCACCATTATCCAACTGTATTAGCACCGTCTGTTGAGTCCGTTCGTATTCCAATTGATTTCGGTCCACGTTAAACTGAGCGATCTCCTTAGAAGCCTTTTCACCCCGATTAAGAATCGGGCGTTCGAATTCAATCCCAAGAAAAAAATCCTGCTCATTTCTTTGCAAAAAATCACCAAAAAGTTCATTCTTCCCTAGCTGATTAGAATTCCATCGATACCCTGCAATAAAATCAATTTTTGGCAAAGTATCCTGTTTGGCTTTTTTTGCTCTTAACCGATTCCGTTCGATCGCCAGCCACGCCGATAGCAAGAGAGGTCGATGCTGCATCGCGTATTCGAAATCCTCCGCCGGATTTGTTTGAAATTCCTTTGCTTCCGGCAATTCAATTTCCCCGATATGCGTCATTAGAACGTCTTTACTGTCACCCGAAATCAGACTTCTCAAACGATTCAATGCTTCGAAATAAACACGCTCTGCGCTCAAGACAACAGATTACCTCAACGCAAATTGCGTCTCCGCCACAATAACGGCAATCGGCTCCATTGATCCGACTTCAACCCGACGCTTATTATCTTTGACCAAGCGTTTAGCTAAGTCGCGACTTCGTTTTACGGCTTCGTAATTTTCGCGAGCCAACGCAGCATCATTATAACTAAAGATGGTATCGCGAACGACCTGCATGACAGTGCCCACAAAAGTCGTTCGGGAGATCTGATGATTCTTTCGTGCAACACGAATCTCCAACATACTTGAACCCATTCCAGCGTTTCGTAAAAGAGGTTGGCGAATGGACAGAGTGACATTAGAAACTTCTCCCGTTTCCATCGCATTGGCACTGATATCAATATCTCCACCCCAAGGCATCGCAGTTGAAATCCCCGCTGAGGCATTTCGTTCAGAACTCCGCCCCGTTGACGGAGAAACCGCTCCACTTTGGTATTCAGTCTCTCCATAAAAAGCACGAACTTTTGGATCAAACTTGCTCTGTGTTTGCTTGATCTCGGCTTCTGAAACCTTCGGCCTTATCTCTGCAATGCGCACAACGAAGTTCTTCTGTAAAGCCATCTGTACCGCCATATTGAGAGAGATATCTTCTTGCGGAGTTGCGTTCGCGTACGAATTTGCGACAAACCCCACAGACAGACATAATGCTACGAAATAATGATTTATCTTATTCATTTAGATGACTTGTTGTACATGCTCAACTTATGAAAGGCATCTCGATGAGAAGGAGGGGAATGTTCCAATGAGAATATTCGTCTTTCTATTCATCAAGTAGTTCCAGGACCTTATGCTCCAAGTCAGTTGATCCATTCATATATCTTAGGTTGCCTGCTTTATCGATAAGCCACGTCATCGGAATTCCCGCATAACCAAATTCCTTGTAAAATTTGTTTTCCTGATCTTTGCCTTCGAAATATTGAGGCCAGCTAATCGTTTCTTTTTTAATAAAATCTACTAATTTGTCTTTATCTTTATCCAAACTAATTCCAATTATCTCGAAACCTCTGTCATTATATTTTTCATACACGGATTTTGTGCGTGGGAGCTCTGCTATACATGGAAGGCACCAGGTTGCCCAAAAATCAATAAAAACAACTTTTCCTTTCATTTCGGACAGATCAACTTTTCTTCCATCGATTGCGGTGAAGCGGATCTCAATTGGTTTCCCGATACGTTCCAGAGATGCAATCATCGCATTGGCTGCTTCTAGAAATGGAGGTGGCAATTCAGATATGGCCAAAATTTCATTGGTGAGTTGTTTCAGTTTTGGCGGATCACTTCTTGCTGCGATATTGAACAAAAGCCCGACTACAATGGGATCAGTAGGGGCTTTTTCCAGGAGTTTCCTGGTCTTTACTTCAAGCTCCTCAAGCAAAGCAATGGAAATCCCATTTTTCCCAATTTGTTCTAAAATGGATTTTTCGAGTTCTGCCACTTGTGCTTTGATGCTTTTTTCAGGTTGAGTTGCCATCTGCTTATCCTCTTCGGCGCCTCTAGCTATAAGGCAGAAAAGAAAAAGATGGGACAAGATACAGAAGAAAGTGATTCTAGAATTCATTGTTATCATTGGTTTATTTAGGCTATTCGTCGCGCAAGGCTTCGGCCGGGCTCATCCGTATGGCTCGCAGGGCAGGCCCTAGCGCAGCTACTGCGCCAACGATCAGCAAAATCAAGACAGGATACCCATAGATTCCAATGGTATCCCAGATAGTTCCGGATTCACTACTGGACCCTGAAAGGGTTGACTGTAGTCCAGTAAGAAGAA
>JAESUN010000012.1 GCA_016763045.1 Opitutaceae bacterium
AATTTCATTAAGCAAGCCTTTTTAAGAAAAAATTTAAACTTTCTTCAAAATACCCTCTCCTCCCCCGGTAAACCAATAATCAAAGCGCCTGCCCTCAGCCTGTTTTCGCCGCCAATAGAGCTCCTCTAATCCGCCAGAAAGCGTCTTTTTTATTTACCAACGACACCTTTTTAAAGCCCCAAAGACAAGACGTCATTGGTTTTCCACTACACACACCAGGCTTCCTCCCCAGCAGACAAGCCACGAGCAGACTTTTTAGCGAATAGATCGGCAAAAAAACCTCGTCAATAGTTTTTCAAAAAACAAGCCCAAACAAAAAAAGACCAACCTCTCTCTGACATTCAAAGAAGATCAAGAAAGCCCAAGTGCACTTCTCTATCCCAACAAAGATTTAAAAGCCAAACTAGGTTCACGTTTTCTGCCTTATACCTCCTATAAGAAGGGGAGATTTAACCTTTCTTCAAAGAAAACCCCTCCAAAAAACCAAAAAGAAGCATCAAATCTGATACCCCACTAAAAAATCGCCCTTTATTAAGAAGCTTCTCGAGCAAGAATCCACTCCCATGGAAACCCAATAAATACTAAAAGTGCCCAATCGAACTCTTTGGGCAGCGAGTCCCACAAAGATTAAAACATAACACATAGCACGGTGATCACCTCCTATTAAGATGAAAGATTCATCTCATCATCAAAATTGAATCCTGTTTGAACCCTAATAGAAACATCTCGCAGGCCTCATATCGAACAGTTCCTCTCTATATATAGAAGGAAGTAGAAACATAAGGGTTCCCCTTTCTAGTAATCTGACGGCGACGCAGGCTAAACCCCTATCTTTCCTAAGAAATAGGCGAAAACTCAAATTGAGCTCATTCCCACAGTCCCAACACCAAGAACCCATCCCCTCAATCTAATTAGAGAGTTGCTTCCTCCTTCTTTTTCCTTATCAGCTCTGGTTCAACTAAGTTCAACTCACACAGTCCTTACCCTAATTTAAACAAAAGCACCCTTGGATTTAAAAGAGATAAAACAAATCATCGATTTGATGAAAAAATCAGACCTCTCGGAGTTTGCAGTCGAAGAAGAAGGCTTTAAACTGCAGATCAAGCGAGGTTCTGGTCAGCCTCAAATCATAACAACAGCTGCCCCAGCAGCTACGATTCTGCAGCCCGCAGTCGCAGCCCAGGCTCCAGCAACTGAATCGACTCCAGAACCAGTCGCCGAAGAAAAAGGCATTAATTATATCACGTCTCCAATGGTCGGAACGTTTTATCGATCTCCCTCGCCCGAAACACCTTCTTTTGTGGAGGTTAATCAAGCTGTTCAGGAAACCTCCGTTATCTGTATTATAGAGGCGATGAAAATTATGAACGAGATTCAAGCGGAGAAAACAGGCACCATCTTGGAAGCATTGGTCGAAAACGGCCAAGCCGTTGAATTTGGGCAGCGCCTTTTCAAAATAAAAACAAGCTAGTGCGCTTTCTGCCTTTCGCTCAATCCCTGGCTCAAGTGAAAGCAGACGATCTTAGAGTCAAACCTAGCCACCCCCTCTGATAGAATATCAACCTGCATGCAGTTAGCAGAAGCAGGACTTAACACTTTTCATTTATCATAATGCAGAAAATTCTCATCGCTAATCGAGGGGAAATCGCTCTCCGGATAGTCCGAGCATGTAATGAACTCGGGATAAAAACATTAGCCGTTTATTCAGAAGCAGATGTGGAATCCCTCCATGTCCAGCTCGCGGATGAAGCCATTTGTATCGGACCCGCACCGAGCAAGGAAAGCTATCTGAGAGTCGATCGAATCATAAGTGCAGCAGAAATAGCCGACGTTGATGCGATTCACCCCGGATATGGATTCCTGGCAGAAAACGCTGACTTTGCAGAACAATGCGCCTCCAGTAATATAAAGTTTATCGGACCATCAGCATCCGTAATCCGCCAAATGGGCGATAAAGCGATAGCTAAATCAACCGTCCAAAAAGCCGGAGTGCGCACTGTCCCCGGTAGTGATGGCCCCGTCGAGACAGAAGCCGAAGCTCTCAAAGCCGCTAAAAAAGTAGGCTACCCTGTCATCATCAAAGCAGTTGCCGGAGGTGGCGGACGCGGGATGCGTATTGCCCATAACGATATCTCGTTTGCAAAGGAGTTCCATATTGCCCGACATGAAGCGGAACAAGTCTTTGGCAATGGATCTGTTTATATAGAGCATTACATTCAGAACCCAAGGCATATCGAATTTCAAATCCTCGCAGACCATCACGGGAAAATTCTCCATCTAGGAGAGCGAGATTGCTCAATTCAAAGACGTCACCAAAAACTAATTGAAGAGGCTCCTTCCCCTTTCGTAACCCCAGATTTGCGAAAGAAAATGGGACGAGCAGCTGTCAAAGCAGCCTCGGCGGCTGGATACGAAAATGCAGGTACAGTCGAATTCCTAGTCGATGAAAAAGGAGATTTCTTCTTCATTGAAATGAATACCCGTATCCAAGTGGAACATCCGGTCACTGAAGAAGTCACCGATATCGATCTTATAAAAAAACAGATCGGAATCGCCTCAGGAGAACACCTCCAGATCGATCAAAAGAACATCCAGTTCAACCGACACGCTATCGAATGCCGTATCAATGCGGAGGATCCTGCTCGAAATTTCGCACCCTCCCCTGGAACGATTGATCTATACTATGCCCCAGGAGGACATGGCGTCAGAGTTGACTCTCATGTGTACGGAGGCTATACAATCCCTCCATATTACGATAGTATGATTGGTAAATTGATTGCATACGGTTCCGAACGGAAAACAGCTTTAAGCCGGATGAACCGCGCTCTCAACGAGTATATCATCAGAGGAGTTAAAACGACTATCCCATTCCATCGTGCCATTCTACGGGATCCTGTTTTTAGATCCGGAAATATTACAACCTCATATGTTCAGGAGTTCATGAGTCGAGCTTCCTCAGATTTATTCTAGCGCCATATTTAAAACCCTTAGCCCATTCCCGCTATGCAAACTAACGATCCTTCTTCAACTAACACTGAGACTCCTGGTAATCAGGACCAGATAAAGGTCAAATATTCAGTCGTCGCCAGTATCGTGCGGTTAGCTTCTCTTGATATTCAGGGAGTTTATTCTGTTGGCGGTGGTTTTGTAGACGATATCGCTGGAGCTATTTTCTCAAAAAAATCAGAATCAGACCGCGGTGTTAAAGTCAGTGAAGATGAAGAAGGCAATTACGTCATCGAGATTCGAATCTTCATGGATTTTGGCATCGAACTGGCTAAAACAGCTCAGGAAGTGCAAACAGCTGTTCGCGAACAGGTTTCCGTTATGACAGGAAACAGTGTCTCAAAAATTGATGTCATCATCGAAGGAGTCAAAAAAAGAGGAGAAGCTCCCGAAAGTAATGAAGCGGATTGGACTGAAACGCACCCAACCGACTAAGAACGCTTTTCTCAAATACTCCCACAAATAGATCCTACGAAATGATCAATTTAGCATGACTGAAAATTTCGTAAATTCTTCTTACTTCCCCTATGTCGTTTGCGGATCTACTCTGCTCTTTTTTCTTCTCATACTCCTGAGAATATTCTGGAAGCTCACTCGACAGTTAACCGCATTCAACGACGAAAATGGATCTGTGACCATTTCCCAAAGAGCCATACGCCAGATGGTTAAACAATGCTGTGAGCAACTGGGAACGGTAGGAAGAGCTCATCCCGTCATTAGCATTCATCGCAATCAGCTCAAAATAAAGGTAAAGCTACGCGTGAAAAAAAATGCGAACCTTAAAGGGATCGCAGGCTTTCTGAAGGAACAGATAACTCAAGTCCTCGCAGACAGCTTCGGAATCGAAGAAATCAGCGAACTCGATATTGTCGTTATCGACGTTTTACCTGAAGACGCTACTCCGCCTGAAGAAAGGTAACATCAGTTTTCTCCCCTGGCATGAGCAAGCGCGAGTTCTACCGCAACATGCATACTGTGCCTACACTTCGTTTCGACCACATTTCCAGTGGATTCATTTTTTTGTGCGATTAAAAACGAGATCAGACCATTCTCCCAAATCTCTGCTACCGCATTCCTCAACCCGCAAATCAACTGCAAAGGCTGCTCTCACTTCATCTACTTCCCGGGTTAGGATTCCACTCAGAACTAATTGGCCACCTGGCTTAAGCGCATCAATGAGCTTGATCGCATTCTCGGCGAGAATATTCGCCAGGATATTCGCCATCAAAAAATCCGCCTTCCCCGCGTTAAATCCATTGGTCAAATCAGCTACCTCAAAACAAATAGAGTCCGAGGCGTTATTCATCGTCGCATTCTCTTCGCTAATACGAACTGCCTCAGCGTCGTTATCAAAAGCTCTCAGCTTTTCAAATCCAAGCTTGGAGGCCGACAAGATCAAAATGCCCGAACCACACCCCGCATCAACGATGTCCATTGTGTTCAAGTCTATCCCCGCATCAATTTGACGATAGGCATATTCGACCAATCGCTCCACACAAAGCCGAGTTGTTTCATGGTTCCCTGTTCCAAAAGCCATCCCAGGATCCAGCCATACAACTGCTTCGCCATCTGGAACAACATAAGACTCTTTTTCCCAAAGAGGAACCCAATGTAGCCCGCGAAAGCGCCAGGATTTAAAATGCTCCTTATAACTTTCTCTCCAATCTTCATCCTCCAGCACTTTTTTTGAAATTGGATGTCAGCAGTGGAATCAGCAAAAAAGATGTCTTTTGCATTTGCCCAGGCAGTATCAGCCTCATCTTCCGATTCGAAATACCCCTGAAGAAACGCAGTCCCTGCCTCAACATCTTGCAGGATATTCCAATGAGCAACCTCCCTTAGAGAAAGAACTTCATCTAACCGGTCGGCTTCTTCCAAAGATACTCTTATCCGAATTTCTATTAATGCCATCTTATCGTTCTACCTTGTTGAAAGCTCAGCGATCACTTCTGGTAACAAGGAATGTTCCGCTTCATGGATTTTATTTCCCAGAGACTCTAGAGTCTCTCCATCTTCAATCGCGACTGCTCGTTGCGCAATAATAGCTCCTTCATCGACCCTCTCATTTACATAATGGACGGTGCAACCCGTTATCTTAGACCCATGACGCCATGCCTGGCCAATTCCATCCAATCCGGAAAAACTGGGCAGTAAGCTCGGATGCAAATTGATGATGCGGTTGGGAAAAGCCTGTATGAACGATCTTTTCAACACACGCATGAACCCAGCTAAAACAATGAGATCCGGGTCATATTCGGAGATTGTTGAAATCCAAACCTTCTCCCTTTCCTCATCAAACTTTGTCTTAAAGGGCCCAGGATCGAGAAACAAAGAAGGCTTACGAAACTCTTCTCCCAAAGAAAGAATCTTAGCATCCGGCATATCACTGAAAATAGCAACGACCTCAGCTCGACCCAATTGTCCCGCGGTTTCTGCCCGGAGAATTGCTCCGGCATTACCACCTCGCCCTGATCCCAAAATAATAATCCGCATACCAACGCTTTCCTATAGCCTAAACTCCATCAATTTAAAGAATCCCTAAGACAAACTCCTTTATTAATTCAATGGGCATTAAAAGAATTTCTTTGCTTTATCGAAAAACGACTTCCCAACGGGTTCATCCGCGTCGCCACAGATAACTGCAAATTCTTCCAGTATCTTACGCTGATCGGAAGTCAAAGATGTCGGAACCTCTACCTGAACTCGGGTCATCTGATCTCCGGCATACCCTCCTCGCAAGTTTTGTAACCCCTTTCCTTTCAATCGAAAAGTGGTTCCTGACTGTGTGCCCGGAGGAATCTTGAGAGCAGCTTTACCTGATAAAGTTGGTACCTGAATCGTCCCACCCAAGGTGGCTAAAGTAAATTTAATCGGGATTTCACAATAAAGGTCGTCCCCATCTCTTTCAAAGATATCGTGATCTGCGACGTGGATAACGATGTAAAGATCCCCTACTGGACCACCCATAGATCCCGCTTCACCGTTACCAGCAGAACGTAGTTTCGATCCAGTATCCACCCCTGAAGGGATCTTGATCTTTAACTTTGTCGTCGTATTCACCCGACCACCGCCACCACATTTAGTACATTTCTTATCAATCTTCGTTCCAGACCCGTTACAAGTCGGACAAGCCTGTCTCAGATTAAAAAAGCCCCGAGAAGACGTTACCTGTCCAACTCCATTACAAGTCGGGCATCGAACAGACTTCGATCCTGGTTCCGCACCATTTCCAGAACATCTATCACATGAAACGGGTCTGCGAAATGAAACTTCTTTCTCAACACCTTTCGCCGCTTCTTCTAAAGTTATCTCCACATCATAGCGTAAGTCAGCACCTCGTTGAGCACCTCCCTGGCTACCACCGCCGCCAAAAAACTCATTAAAAATGCCGCCACCACCGCCACCGCCGCTATTGAAAACCTCACGAAAAATATCGAAGGGATCATGAAACCCACCAGCTCCTCGGGTCCCGCCACCGCCGCCTTGCTGGAAAGCCGCATGCCCATATTGGTCATAGGCCGCCCGTTTGTTCTCATCCTTTAAGACTTCGTACGATTCAGAGATTTTTTTAAACATCTCTTCGGCTTCTTTATTCCCAGGATTCTTATCTGGATGATACTTAACTGCCTTTTTCCGATACGCTTTCTTAATCTCGACCGCAGTCGCCTGCTTACTTACTCCGAGAAGCTCGTAGTAATCTTCCTTAATATTGCTCATTTCTATTTCTTCTGGGTCTGTTGATTAATTCATTTTAGGGATAAACCCAGCAAGCATTCACCCTTCCGGGTTCAGTCTGCTCAACTATCCTTTTGCATTTATTTTGCAGGCGACTCGATCTCTTCGGAGGGTCCTTTAGACAAAACAACCGATGCTGGACGCAATAAACGTCCATTTAAACAATAGCCGACGCGAACGGTTTGAACAACCTTTTCCGCTTCCACTTCCTCACTTGGCTGATGAGAGAGAGACTCTTGCTGATGAGGATCAAATTCATCGCCAGGACCCGGATTAATCTGCTTCAAGCCGTTCGTTTCGAGCACCGATTTAAACTGACTAAGAACCATTTCCACCCCATCAGTCAATACCTTGACATCTCCTTCTTGACGTGCCGAATTCAGTCCGAGAACCAAATTATCGATAACAGGAAGTAGGTCTTCTATAACGCCAGAGATCGCATACTGCCTAAGTTCATCCTTCTCACGGATAACCCGTCGACGATAATTATCGAGATCTGCCACAGAGCGTAAATAACGGTTGTAATTCCCCTCATTTTCTTGGCGCAATTTTTCCAATTGCGCCTCTAAAGAGGGCTCTTCCTTGCTCTCTTCATCAACGTTTTCCACAGGAAGAGCATCGGTTTCCTTAACCGGCTCCTTCTCTTCTTTACCAGAATGTTCAGTTGTAGACATAGCCATAAAGGATCACTTCTTATCCTTTTCTCTTACCGAATCAAAGAGATTCTTTAGTACATTGAGAGATTTCTCGTTCACACCTTTCATAAACCCTCCGTCCGGATTCAAGGCATCTCCTAACGAGCCACTCAGCCCTTCCGGTAGCATCCTAAAAAGATCCCCTCCATACTGAGCCAATCCTGCGGCAGTGATATCCATGAGAATTGCTGTCACAATAACCTTGGGGTCACTGACATCCGTAAACTCTCGATTTAGATCCAAATTAAATTCGCGAATGATCGGTTCTTTCCCTTTCGAATAATCAGCGATTCTGATTTTCGCCACGCGAATCTTCAACGAATTGATGATAAAATCGACGGGCTCAGACTCCTCCTCTACAGATTCCTCTCCACTTTTTTCTCCCTGCATTCTCTCATTAAAGACCTTTAGGTTACTCTCCCCTTTTTCGTTTATAACAATCGTTATCTGCTCCACATCAAGAACAAGCCTTGGCACTTCGATTCTCTCTCCTACCAACGAAAGGGGCTTCACCTTAAGATCAAATTCCTTGAGTTGAACAAAATCCTTTTCTTCAAACTCTTCGGGGTTTGTTAGAACCAGATCCAGGACAGTGATCGTGCCAGCCAACGGATTTCCCGATAAAGACTCCACCTCTGCTCCAAATCCACTATGCACCTTTATATGACTCGTTGTTAATAAAGGCAAAAACAACATCCATCCCAACATCAACGCCGCAATGATAAAGAGAATGCCCAAAAAGGCACTTTTCAAAATGCCACCAGAGTTAGGTTTTACTAAAAATCCTGTCTTCATCGTTTTTCCTCATGCAAATTTATCTGTTACTAAAAAGACAACATCCTGTTCGAAGGCCATTCGAATCATTTCTCCATAAGGAAGAATGACGGAATCTCCCTTACAAGCAATTGATTCATTTTTTTCAATATCCCTCAGAGTCACCTCTCCTGAAACAATACTAAGTAGACGAACCTCATTCTTTTCAGGAAAGATCATTTCTTCATCAATAGAATTTCTCACGTATTTTTGAATACGAAATTCGGAGCATTCAGCTAACAATTGATCCCCTTTTTCCGCTTCTAAAACAGCTGGTTCAAAATCATCGAAGTC